>JAOAAF010000046.1 GCA_026419015.1 Spirochaetota bacterium | reverse complement strand
GGAATGGGTTGGGCACCATGCGCGCGAACTCTCACTCACTGGTTTTCATATAGGGAGCGCGGAACAAAATTTGCGATTTGGAATATTTCGCATAATGTTGGGGGCGGCATTGTTGGACCAATCAGCAGCCTTGCAATACTCATATTTATGTCATGGGTTAGCATTTTTTATGCAAACGGAATCCTTGCCATCGCAATAGGCATTCTAATTATTGTTTTTTTGCGCGATACACCACAGTCGGTGGGACTGCCACCAATTGAAGTGTACAAAAACGATTATCCTCCCACCGCCGTGGACGATAGGGAAAAGGAACTGCCAAGCAGAGAAATTCTTTTCTCATTTGTGCTCAATAATCGGTATCTCTGGATTTTAGCTATTGCAAATCTTTTCGTTTATGTGGTTCGATATGGAGTATTGGATTGGGCTCCTACCTATCTTACCGCCGTAAAGGGTGCTTCTGATAATTTATCGCGATTTCAGTTCTTTGTGTATGAGTATGCTGGAATACCGGGGACCCTCCTTGCAGGGTGGATGAGCGATAAATACTTTTCAGGAAAGCGCAGTCCCGTTTCAATACTATACATGCTGTTTGTCATCGCTGCAATCATAACATACTGGCTTAATCCTCCTGGGAATTGGTTTATCGATTCAATGAGCCTCTTTGCAATTGGATTTCTCATTTATGGACCGGTAATGCTCATCGGAGTGGGTGCAGTGGACCTTGTTCCGAAAAAGGCTGCAGGCACTGCAGCAGGGTTTACAGGTCTTTTCGGATATGTGGGCGGTGCAGTGATCGCAGAACTTGGGATTGGGAAGGTAGTAGAATTTTTTGGATGGGATGGTGGGATTTACGTCATACTTCTTTCCAGCATCACTGCGATTGGATTGTTAATAGTTATATGGAAAAAACAAGATGCGAATTCTTCAAGCTAATACGTACGTATGATTCGAACTAATTTTAATTCAATACTATGCAAGTATAAAAATATGAATTATTTTATTTCAATCGATAAAATTTTCAACGCGGTATAGTGAGATTACAACAGTGCAAGCACGGATAATAATTATTTTTTTCAAATTACATTTTTAAATTAAAAAAATTTTAAGGAGATTCATACTATGAAGAAAAAGTTTGCTGTGTGTTTTATCCTGATTGGAGCAATATTGTACGTTGGATGTCAAACTGTTGCTCCTTATGAATATTCGCAATCACCTCTCCCCCAAAGCTTCGACGAATTTTATGCGAAGAAACGTGCAGAAAGCGCTGCGCTCAACGCACGACCGGGGAACGAAGAGCGATTAGTCCGTTATTCTCCCCAGAAAACCAAACTCGCTTTTCTCTACATTCATGGATACGGAGCGAGCAGAGCAGAAGGAGAATACATTCTCGATAAAATTGCCTCGCAGTTAAAAGCGAATACCTATTACCTCCGTCTTCCTGGTCATGGAACAAATAAAGAAGATCATAAACGCGCAACCGCTAAGGATCACCTCGATACTGCAACTGCTGCACTTTTAATGATGGAAAAACTTGGCGAGAAAATTTTTGTTGTGGGCACAAGTATGGGCGGCCTTATTGCAACATATCTGGCGGCTCACTACCCTGATAGAATCACTGGAACGGTGTTAGTTTCGCCTTTTTACGACTTCGCAACAGCAGCAACGAGGTTGGCAAATTGCTATCCAATTTTCCGCACATTTGTGTTCATTAATCCAATTCGCGTGAGTTCACGAGAAGTCCCACCCGATGAAGATAATTGGACAAAATACTGGTATCGGGAGCAATATTTTATTTCACTGCAACAACTCATAGATCTCAAACGCATAATAGCGCGCCGGGAAGTGTATGAAAAAATTACAATCCCCGTCCTTCTATTATACTATTATAAGGACGAAAACAATCAGGACAAAACTGCATCAGTAGCTCATATGAAAGAGGCATTTGCACTATTTGGGAAATCGAAACAACCAAATCCTCTTAACAGGGCAGTCGCAATAGAAGAAGGCTCTCATGTATTGATGAGCAAATATTCAAAAACCGATGAACACAAAGTTATTACCACAACGCTCGATTTTATTTCGCAGGTAGCGGGACTGCCGTCCAAATAATAGCGATTTGGTTTTCACTCACCAAAAATCGCATTAAAACACTGATACAGCACAAAACTCACAAAAGCTTTTCAAGCTCGCGAATTACATTCGCGAGCACAAATCGCTTTTTCCTTTTTACTTTACTGTTGATTTTAGGCGCTTCAGAATTGATTGCTTCAATCGCATTCTTCACCACTTTTTTCACCAACACCCGAAATTCCGGATATTGCTTTAAGTTAAACGAAAGTTCTTCTTGTTCAGCTTCAATTTCCCCGCGATCTTCCGCATCGCCGTATCGCTTAATGAGTTCGCATGTTGCTAGGTCCTTGTCAAAATTGACGCTTTCGAGAATATCGCGACTGCAAATAATCACTTCAAGTAAATCAAAGATTTCATCAGTACTTCTGTCGGGATATTTCTTTTGTAAAAAATCAAGTATCTGGTTAAAACGTTCCTCCATTGTTCCACCTCCTTAAATAAAATACCGCTCCTCCTCTATCCATGTATTTTTTGGGGAATATCTTGACAATTATCTCGTTATCCTGCCATAAGCCACACAGTGCATCTCAATATCTAATTTGCTAATACATAAATAATACATTATGGCAAGAAAAAAAACAAGTTCGTTTCTTTTCTGTTCTGCAGAAGATATAAAAACTACATTGAAAAATTTCGCAAATGCACAAAAAGCATACACAATTTCAAAATTCTTTAAAACCGGTTCCGGTGAGTATGCGGAATGCGACATTTTTTGGGGCATTACGGTACCCCAAATACGATCTATACTGCCATTGTGTGCCAAAGTTCCCCTTGGCGAAATTGAAAAGCTTCTCGCGGATCCCATACACGAATGCCGTTTATGCGCTGTGCTAATCCTCGTTGAACAATACTGTGCAGGTGACGAGATTTTAAAACGAAATATTTTTGATTTTTATCTTTCACATACAAATGGAATCAACAATTGGGATATTGTGGATCTTTCTGCACCGAAAATAGTTGGAGATTTTTTATTGCACCACAAAAACGAACGAAAGATTCTTTTTGCGCTCGCTACAACAAACAACCTTTGGGAACGAAGAATTGCAATCGTTTCCACACTTGCGCTCATTAAAAATGGCGAATTTACCGATACCTTTGAGATCATAAAAATCCTCATTAACGATCAACACCATCTCATCCACAAAGCGGCGGGTTGGATGCTTCGCGAAATTGGAAAAGTCAATTTCTCTGCGGAAAAATCATTTCTCGACGAATATTGCACAATGCTGCCACGTACAACTGTGCGATATGCGATTGAACGTTTTCCAGCAGAAATGCGAAACAAGTATCTTTCTCGAAAATCGCGAATACGATAACATAAAAATATTTAATTGACATATTTAGGTGCAATTTACTATAGACCATTTAATATAAAAAGATTAACTCAACAATACAGCAATGCGAAACTTTTTCATTATAACACCGATTGCATTCTTTTTCGTTTGCACTGCCAACTCCTTGGGTTTTGCGCAAAACCATTGGAATAATATGGCTCGTTTTCTGGCAGGATTACCGATAGAAGAATCGAGCGAATTTCACAAGCTCACCGCGTATCGAAGCTATCAATTTCACAAGAAAAAAATGGATGAATTTTGGGAAAAAGTTGAAAAGGGGAATATCGCGAACATCATACCATGGCGTTCGCAACACATCGAACCGCATTTTAATCGCGGAACAGTTTTTTACCCCCTAAGCGGTGGAGATTTTATAAACATGTACATATTCTTCCCCAACGCACAGCGGTATCTCATGATATCGCGCGAACCAGCGGGGAAAATCCCCGATCTTTTGAATTTAAAAGAAGCACAATTGGCACACGGCCTCGAATCAATACGAAATTGCATCTGGTCAATTGCATCAGTGAATTATTTCGTTACGAAAGCGATGCGCACTGAAATGCAAAACAAATATCTTGGAGGTACGCTTCCAATATATCTCATTTTCGCAGCCCGGCTTGGTCTCATTATCGATAAAATCGAACCAATTGGAATTTCCAAACAAGGAATTTTGTGCACAATTTCTTCTGATGGTACCCTTAAAGGCGAAATGCCAGCAATTGTTGGTAACAGAATCTATTTTCGGTCTCCACACCGAAAAGCCCAGAGCGAATTAGTGTACCTGAGTATGTACATCACCCCTGACCTTCTGGAACCGCATACTCCCGTGGGAGTTTATTTATCATCGTTTCAACATCTCAATGTGATTTTAAAATCCGCAATCTATTTACTTCACCGACCATCGTATGAACAACTTGCAAGAACACTTCTCGAAAGAACGCATATACTCATCGAAGATGACTCAGGCATACCCTTTCGGTATATAAATCCCTCTGTATTTACGATAAAGCTATTCGGATTTTTCGATACACCTGTCAGGCTAAAGGAAATCCCAAATCCGCCACAACAACCCGATCTCGCTGAAGCGATGAAAATGACTTCAAATCCTCTACCGTTCAGTTTTGGTTATGGCGTGTTGCGTAAAGATAGACAATCGCATGTCATATTAGCAATAAGAAAACGATGAAACATAAAACGAAATTTATTTTAACTTTGTTATTAATACTTTCATTATTTACCAATTGCGGGAGCGCTCAACCTTCAAAGCTCATCGCACCATCGCCTGCGAAAGATGTCGATGTGAACGACATCGCTCGATATTTGGCTGGCATTCCAGTGTCACCAAAAAGCCCTCTTTTCAACCTCACGCAAAAAAAAGTATTCCGAGAACACGCGGCGTTGATGGACAAATTTTGGAGCGAAGTTCTTCGAGAAAATGTTTTTAACATTATTCCTTGGCGAAACAAATATCTCTTGCCTCACTTCGATTACGGTGTCGCATTCTATCCGCTTTCAGGTGGCGATTTTATTAACTTATATCTTTTTTATCCGCTTGCAAAAAAATACATCATGGTGTCTCTCGAAAGCCCCGGACGACTGCCGAATCTTTTGCAAATGCGCGATCATGAAATTCAAAGCGGTCTTCGCTCGCTTCGCAATGCGATTGGAAACATTGCTAAAAAAAATTACATGATGTCAGCAGTAATGCGACAGGAAATGAAAAATCCCTTTATAGAAGGAACGCTTCCTACCATATTGACATTTGCAGCGCGAATGGAATTGGACATAAAACACGTTGAATCGATTTGCCTCACCAATAGCGGAAAAATCGTGTGTGCCAGAGACACTGCCAATTTAAAAGAAGAAAGTATTGCACACGGAAACCGCATTATCTTCCGGGTAACCCCAACAGGTATTGAAAGAGAACTCATCTATCTCTGTTTCCGATTACGACATGATTCGTTCGATCCCACTGCGCCAGGTGGACAATTTTTTGCAAATTTGCGCGATCTCAATGTGATTATTAAATCTGCATTTTATTTATTACATCGCGCAAGCTTTGGAAGATTTTGCAATGCCCTTCTTGAGCGCACTCGACTGCTCGTTCAAGACGATTCGGGATTACCATTTCGCTATTTTACCACCAATGAATGGGTGACTTTTCTTTTTGGGTTCTATACTCACCCACTCGCTTTGCGCGATATGCCCAATCCCGTTGCACAACCTGAACTCGCTGGCGAATTTAAAAAAAGGGCTCAACCTCTGCCATTTAATTTTGGCTATGGTTCGTGGCGACACGATAAAAAATCGAATTTAATTATCGCGATTAAAAAAGATTCCTATGGGAAAAGCATCCCCGATAAAAAATAATAAATAAATGGATTCGCGTGGAACTGTTATGCCCTTTTAAACATTCTATCGATTTCCTTTTTCCCAAGCCGATACACTATGGGCCTGCCATGTGGACAGCGCAGATGATGTTTTCCTGAAAGGATTATTCGGGCTATCATCTGTGCATCATAGGACGAGAGCTTATCTCCCGACTTAAATGCTGCATGGCATGCAATTCTTTCTGCAATTTTTTCTCTTATCTCACCAAACACTGATTCGACAACTGATTCGACATTAAATTTCTCTGCAATTTCATGAAAAAATTTGTTGAGATCTATCGATACCCCCACTGAAGGAACAGATCGAACTACAACTGCATATTTCCCGATCTCTTCGATTTCAAACCCAAAATTTTCCATTAAATTCTTCAATTTCAACACTACCGCGCACTCATCAGGTAATAAATCGAGCGATTGCGGAAATAAAAGTTTTTGCGCCTCTACGGTTTTTTCTTTGCTTAGTATTTCGTCGAATATAATGCGTTCATGTGCGGCATGAAAATCGATGAGAACAATGCCATCTTCTTTTAAAACCATCAGATATGAATCAAATAGCACATTTACATGTAATTCAGAAACAACATCGGCAACATACTGCGAATCTTCTTCGTTTACCACAGAAAGGCGGTGGGATGTATTTTTTAATGGAATTCTCGATGCTTCGCTAAAAAATAGTTCGAACTCTTTTCTGTCTTGTAAATGCTTCGCATCATACGCATTAAGTTTATTACCTCCATCTGCATTTTGAAAAAAACTTCCATGGACTGTTTGCATCCCGCTCAATGCTTTGCGAACAGCGCTCACTACAAGATTGTTAATGTAATTCTGATCGAAAAAACGCACTTCTTTTTTAGCTGGATGTACGTTAACATCCACAAAAGAAGGATTAATTTCAATAAAAATAAATGCAACAGGATGCTGCCCCTGTTGCAATATCGATCCGTATACTTTTGTTAATAAGAATCCAAGATATTTGAATTCAACCGGGCGGCCATTAACATATAACAATTGCAAAGAACGATTCGGTCGATGAAACGAAGCATCGGAAACCATGGCATAAATTGATGCGTGGATATCTTTAAGCTCACTTTCTATTAAATGTTCAACAATGCTTTGCCCATAAATTTGCGTGATTCTTTCACGAACACATTCGCTTTGCACTAATACTGTTTCTGTTTTTCCATCGACAGCAAAAGTAAACGAGACATCAGGCCGTGAAATCGCAAGTGTGTTAAAAACCTCTTTTATTGATCTAAGTTCGTACGCCTGCGATTTCAGAAACTTTTTCCGTGCGGGGATAGTATAAAAAAGGTTTTCAACAATAACAGTAGTACCCACTTGCCCCATATACTCACTGAGTTCACGCTTGCCATCCCTTGCAACAAGACGTGCGCCAATCGACTCATCGCGCCTGCGGGAAAAAATCGTTAAATCCGAAATCGAAGCAATGCTCGAAAGTGCTTCCCCACGGAAACCGTATGTGGTAATCGCTAAAATGTCCTCCATGTTTTGTATTTTACTTGTCGCATGTTCATGAGTAATAAACTGCATATCCTCTCTGTAAATTCCCTCACCATCATCGCGGACAAGAATTCTCTTCATTCCCCCTTGCTCAATTTCAACTGCAATGTTCTTCGCCCCTGCATCCAGTGAATTTTCTAAAAGTTCCTTTAAAATTGAATGTGGCCCTTCGACAACTTCACCCGCTGCAATTTTGTGTTTCACTTCATCGGGAAGAATGCGTATTCTACCAGCCACAGAATTATCCTTTTATTTCGTTGATAATAGGCAATCTTAAAGTAAGCAAAACTATTTCAAAAGGGGAATTGACGAGCGTTTTCCGCCCTTTCGCATGCGTTCGATGAAATCTTCTTCAGTCAAAACGACCTTGCTCCACGATAACACTGTTAGGAACACACAAGTTCAAGCAAGCGCGGAAGCGTATGTCCAACCTTCCCCTGAATAAATACATCGGTAATTGAGCCTGTAATTGCTGTCCGTTCAACATTCATCTCAATTACTTTAGCGCGATTTTGTTTTGCAATATATGGGATACTGCTGGCGGGATAGACAACCGCAGATGTCCCGACCACTAAAATGGCATCTGCTGAATTCGCAAGCATCTGCGATTCTAAAAGGGCATCAGGTGGGATCATTTCACCAAAAAACACAACCTGCGGTTTCATAATTTTCCCACATTGGGGGCATCGCGGTGGTTTTCTTCCAAAATCGGGTGATTCAACAGGTTCCTCATAATGGCATTCCAAACATTCAAGCCGATGTGCATTTCCATGGAATTCAATTACATTGAGACTACCCGCTTCCTGATGCAGATTATCGATATTTTGGGTGATGACCGCTTTCAGTATCCCCTTCTTTTCGAGTTCAGCAAGTGCAATGTGAGCTGGATTGGGGCGTGCATTTTTTGTTAAATCAATCATATCGAACAACATTTCCCATATCATTTCGGGATTACGCCTAAATGAATCGATATGCGCATACACAGCGGGGTCATATTTTTCCCATAGCCCACCGGCGCTGCGAAAATCTGGGATCCCGCTTTCAACGGAAATCCCTGCACCGGTGAGAGCAATCAAATAGTTGGATTTTTTTATAATGTCAGCAGCTGTTTTTAATGCATTTTCTAAATCCATAATAACATTTCCTCCACGAGTACGATCTAAACAAACAGCAGTTTCCCCGTCAACATGAATATCAATTTAACACCATCGCATTCAAACATATCGTTTGAGTCATTGAGAAATTTGCAAAATTTTTCTTCGATAACTTTGCGGGGATTCTCCTGTGCATTTCTGAAATACCCGATAAAACGTTGGAAGGCTCTCAAACCCGACTGCAAACGCAATGCTTGATATGCTATTTTCAGGATCGGAAAGCAATTTTTGTGCGTTGCGCACTCGTATCTCGTTTACGTATTCGCTTATTTTTTTACCTGTATATTGTTTAAAAAGCTTACCGAAATAATCGGCATTCATCCCTAATTCATCGGCAAGCATTTCACGTGTGACTTCCTGGGAATATTTTTCTTCGATAATTGCGAGAGCTTTTTTTAACTTTTCTTCGGCATCTACGCCAATACGCAATCTTTTACGACCAAACTCAGTACCCTTATCAAAAGATTTTTCATTGACCTTTCTTTTTAGTTCAATAAATCTTCGATGCATGATATACGAAATACCCATAATGAGTATAAGGTATGCATACGGAGAAAGGCTTAAAAATTCATACACATGGCGATTTACCAAAATATCGTTTACAAGCGTGATCGACAGTATAATAAAAGAAATTAAAATAAAATAGAATTCTTTATATATTTTCAGACCATCGATAATTACATAAAAACAAAATGCAACCGGAAAAATCCATGACGGTTGGACAATGTTTTTCAATATCGCATTCCACACAAGGGGATCATTGCTTGCTGCCACCATACCAATACACATTGCCGTAACGATATGGTAAATATAATGCACAACAGTGCGTCTACGGAATGCATAGTAAGTAATAAATTCGAGAAACAGCGAAAAAATGAGAAAAAGGACCATATATTCCAATTTTTTCATTAAAAGAAAATTATCAGAAACGAGATATTTCACTTGCGTTCGAAAGAAAAAATATATTGCTGAGGAAAGGGTGGTAAGGGAAAAAAACAAGTTTTCCTTTTCCGAAACATGGAGAACAAAAATAATTCCAAAATAAATTCCCACTGCTAAGTAGATTACCACAAAAAACATGGTAAAGAATTCTTTCGCTAACAAATTGCGCTGTAACTTCATAAATGGCCCTATATAGAATTCACCGGTATATGGACCCGAACCCGATAGAAAAAGCCCCGCAACCCGTAGCGCAAAAATATTTTCTATGCCTGGTCGAATGAGTACTGTAGGAATTTCATAAATGCGAATTTTATCATAGCACGATTGGCGGTTAGGTGGAAAACTTCCTGTCGCTGCGATTTTTACCCCATTGAAATACAACTCATCCACATCGCTTATTACACCAAGTTGAATCCCCACGCTATGTGATGGAAGAGAAGGTGGAAATTTCACTCGAAATCGATACCAACACACTCCCACCCATGAGGGGAAATATTTCGTCCAATCCGATGGAAGCGAGATCGTCTTCCATGCGGAATCATCGTACTCAACTTGCGCATAGTCGGGATTGTCGCCTCGTTGAATACGAACTGCGGGAATGTTAGAAAAATTAAGAATTGATGAATAATTATCAATTACAAAAGCAGGCATTGTTTCGAGCACCGTAGAATCTGGTATGGCAACACACGCTGCAGACAGTGCGCTAATGAGTGCTATCTTTTTTAAAAACCCACATCCTTTCATTACTGTTTTCCCAGCGCTTTGCGATGCTGTTCAACAAGCGCGCGTTTGGTTTGCGCAAGTTTATCTGAAAGGCTTACTTTATACACGTGGGGATTTAAAAGCCTTTTGTACGTTGCATCGAGCGCGCGCATTTGGTCTCTACACCGCTTCCGCGCATCATCAAGCGAAGGTAGATTCGATATTGGCTTTCCTTTTATCATCACAGGAACTAAAAGGGACTCGGTATAGGCATAGTCATCCATTTCAAAACCGGCAAAATCCGAGATCGGATGATTGAAGCGCAGCGGCTTTTTCGATAAAATGAGCGCTTCCAACTCTTCCTTTTCCTCTTCGAGATATAGCAGATCGGCTTTCATCTGACCATCTTCACCGTACACGCGCATAATATTCTTCATTCCTGGATTGGTAAGCTTTTCCGGTTGATTTGAAAGTTTGATGCATGGATGCCATTTCCCATCTTTCCATCGAGCTACTATTTTGTAAACACCAGAAAGCGCAGGATCACCCCACCCGGTAACCATGCGCGTCCCTACGCCCCATGCATCTATTGGACAATTGGCATTGCGCAAATGCTCAATGATCCATTCATCCATATCGCTCGAAACGAAAATTTTTACCTCCATTAAACCTGCATCATCGAGCATGCGCCGGGCTGCTTTGCTTAAATATTCCAAATCTCCACTATCGATTCGTATTGCCATAAGGCTCGGTTTTGTCCCGTGTAATCCGCGAAATACCTTAATCGCATTTGGAATTCCCGAACGCAAGGTATCATACGTATCGACTAATAACACTATGCGATCTGGATACTGTTTCGCATAAACCTGAAATGCTTCCAACTCCGAATCAAAACTCATTACCCAACTGTGTGCCATCGTCCCGCTTACGGGAATGTTGTAGAGTTTCCCTGCAAGGGTATTTGATGTCGCTGACGCTCCACCGACATATGCTGCGCGCGATGCAGAGAGTGCCCCATCGAATCCCTGAGCCCTTCGCAAACCAAACTCCAGTACCGGCAAACCACCTGCCGCATTGACCACCCGAGCAGTCTTTGTCGCGATAAGGCTTTGGAAATTTACGGAGTTGAGCAACAAACTCTCAATCACCTGCACTTCCAAAAGCGTCCCTTCGACGCGCACAAGGGGTTCGTTTGGGAATGCAATCGTTCCTTCGGCAAGCGAATATATATCTCCCTGAAAGTGAAAATTTTTTAAATATTCCGTAAAATCCTTTTTAAAAATTCCTTGCTTTTGAAGAAACGCAATATCATCATCATGAAAACGAAAGCGCGCAACTTCTTCAATAAATGGCACAATGCCCGCAAAAACTGTATATCCACCTCCAAACGGCTGATGTCGAAAAAAAAGTTCAAAAACCGCGCGCGAATCCGGTGAAGCTACAAAATACCCCTGCATCATCGTAAGTTCATAAAAATCTGTGCAAAGGGCCGACATCCTTTCGTTCATAGCATTGCTGACCGAACAATCCGAATCCCACGCGCCCGCATGTCGTTTAAAGCGCGTTCGACATTCCCTGTCGGGATATCAATGCCCCGACAGGCATCGATAATAACTGCAGTCTGAAATCCAAATTCGCGTGCATCCATTGCGCTATAAAATACGCAAAAATCCGTCGCAAGGCCACACAGGTACACTTCATCTGCTGCAATCGATGCAAGATATCCATCGAGCCCTGTTTTCGTTTTGCGATCATTTTCAAGAAAAGCAGAATACGAATCGACATGTGGGGAGGTCCCTTTTCGAACAATAAGATCCATACGGGTTACGTTGAGGTGTGGATGAAAATCAGCACCTTTTGTTCCCTGCACGCAGTGGTCAGGCCATAAGGTTTGGCGGTAACCGTTTACTTCAATTTCATCAAATGGGTTTTTCCCTGGATGGTTCGATGCAAAAGAAATTTGATTTTGGGGATGCCAATCTTGTGTAGCAATAATGCGATCGAATTTATTCATCATCGAATTAATTATCATCACCACTTCATCACCATTAGGCACAGCTAAAGCACCGCCTGGACAAAAATCATTTTGGACGTCGATTACGATCAACGCTTTCATTGCCACCTCCATCTTTCTATAATATAATAATACAAATCCTCATATTGTAAAAATATTTTTTTATTTTACCACTCCACTTGATCGCAACTCATCAATCTCTCGTTTTGTATAGCCAATATTTCGTAAAATCTCATCGGTATGCGCACCGAGCTCGCATCCAGCTTCTTTTGCAACATATTGACCTGAAGAGAATTTCAAACAATTATCGATTTGGGCAAACTCATTCCCATTCTTATCTTTGATCCGAACGATCATCGCGCGCTCTGAAATCGGAGGTTTTTCAATCGCTTCGCGTAAGGTATGTACCGGTTCTACACATGCATCGCATTTTGCGAATACTTCAATCCAATGGGAAAGGGGTTTTTTCGCAATCTTTTTTGCAACCCCGCGCTTGATTTCCAAAACTTGCTGTTCAGTGAGAATACCATCTCGCAAGCAATCGCCCATATCAATGGCATTTAGAAACGAAAAAAGAAATTTTGGCTCAATAGGTCCCACAGAAAGATATCGTCCATCCGACGTTCGGTAAAAATCGTATATCGAGCCTCCATTTAAAAATTCACTTTCGCAAGATGGCTCATTTGCGCCTGCTAAAAATTGTGAAGTGCAAAAAGCTGTCATCGCAAATATTCCATCGGTGATGGATATGTCCACATAATCTCCCTCACCCGTGCGAAGTCGCCGTATATATGCCGCCAAGATCGCGATGCATAAATTCTTAGAACCACTCCCGAGATCGGCTATTTGAATCCCACTTAGCGTCGGACCGCTTTCCTTCCTTCCCGAAAACGATTCAACTCCAGAAAGCGCCATATAGTTTATATCGTGCCCTGCTTTGTGCGCATAGCTTCCTGTTTGCCCATACCCGGTGAGCGAACAATAAATTATTCGTGGATTAATTTCACAAAGATGCCGATAACCCAACCCCAATTTTTCCATTACGCCTGGTCTAAACTGCTCTACAATGATATCGTATTCTTGCACGAGCGCATAAATGATTTCGCGCGATTTCTCATGCTTAAGGTTTATTGCAAGCGAACGTTTGCCTCTGTTGATGTGCGCATAAGCAGCTGACATGCCATGAACAAGAGGTGGCACCATGCGCATGAGATCAGGATTGTCGGGGTTTTCCACTTTGATGACATCAGCGCCGAGGTCTGCAAGCATCATTGTCCCAAAAGGTCCTGGGAGCAAATGCGAAAAATCTAAAATTTTCATTCCCTCAAGCGGTGAAGTGGCCATCAATTACCTTACCATAAAAACTGCTGAAAAATTTTCTTGCAACACCTATGTATATTATTTTCGATCTTATGCAAGAAAAATTTCTGGACAAGTATTGTTAATGCACTTACATTACATTTGGCTGGAGGATAAAAGATGAATGAAAAAGGATTGTATAAACAATTTTTCAAATATGGCCTCATGGTGATAATCTTTAACCTTACAATTACGTCTATAATTATTTCAATTGCCTATCCCATTTTTTCTGATAAGCGGCTCCTGATTTTTTTCGTTATTATGATTATCTTCTGTTTTATTGCAATCCATTTATACTACTTTTACATGCTCAAAAAAATTATCCCTCTTCTCCGGGATGTGGAAAAAAATTTTGCTGAAATTGAAATTCAATTTAAAAATGCTGCAAAGCGGACATTCATTGCAAACATCCTTACTGTCATCTTCCTCTATTTTCCTGCAATTCCCATAATGTATGTTTTCTTTGGGTATACAAATTTATACTTCCATGCATTCGTATTTTTTATTAATGTTTTTGTATTTTTATACCTCGGCTACAATTCGATGGGGGTATGGTACACGCGCACATACCCATTAGGAAGATTTGGCATTCCAATCGCAGTACAAGGCCTTGAAAGCAAAATTATTAGCCTGGTCTTTCCCACAATCCTGCTTGCCTCAGTTTTTATTTCAATTATGGTATACCTTGCAAGCAAAACAACACTCATCAATGCGATTGATCAACGGGTGTGCGATTCGCTTGCGTTTATTGCACAATCCCAAACAAGCGACGCCGCCCAACCCAGTACACACATACCTCAAATATTCGAAGAACACAGAGGTTTATTTTTTATTACTGATTCACAGGGTACAGTGATTTCCTCTAACTTTTCAGTTCCCCCACAAACTCCATTAGCCACCCTCTTTGTTCCAGGTAATCAACCATTGTATCTTGTTGAGGCGACAAGAGAAGCGTTTGAAAAACCCGAAAGGTTTGCAAGCTCGAAAATTTATGGAGCATTCAACGAAAAGCCAGCAATCATCTTCATTGAGCAAATGGTAATCCCCAATCGATACGCATTTGCAGTGTTCGATGAACAAACGCTCTATCGCCCTTTTTATCGAGCAATTTTTTGGCAATCGCTCATTCTTTTTTTAATAAACATCGCTCTCGGTTTTGTTGTGTACCGAAAGCTTTTAAAGACAGCGCGTTCTTTGGAACAAGTAATCCCTGGCCTTACCAAAGCGGCGAAGGGCGATTTAAGCGAGGAAATTACGCTCATTAAAACGAGGGATATACTTGAAGATTTCACCCGCACGTTTAACAACTTTAAAAATCTTGTGACCGATTTTGTGGCACGCGCGCGTACGCTTGCCTCAACGCTATTAGCTGAGGCAGAAACGATTTCCGATTCAGGAATTCGAATAAAGAGTTTGTCTGAACAAAATGCAGAAATGCTTAATATCGTAACCGTAGGCTTAAAAAGAATTGCAAATGCCTTTACCGATATTGCAGAGAAATCCATCATTCAAGATACAAACATCTCCGATTTAGAAAAAACAATTTCGGAAATCAATCGAGCAATGGAAGTATTAGCGAACGATGCGGAAAATATAATCAATTTAATGAAAAAAGTTGAAAAAGACGCAATCGATGGAACGCAATTTGTGCGCGAAGCATACGAACATACGATCAAAACCGATAATCTTTATCGCGGGGTTTTCAACATAATTCAAATGATTTCGGAAATTGCAGAACAGGTGAACTTACTTTCGCTCAACGCATCCATTGAAGCAGCGCGGGCTGGCGAATACGGGAGGGGGTTTGCGGTTGTTGCAGAAGAAATTTCCAAACTTGCCGATCGCACTGGCGCCAATGTAAAGGAAATTGCTCATTTGATCAACGCAGGAAACGATGAAATTCAAAAAAATTTGCAAATAATCACTACATTGCGAAACTCGTACGAACAGATAGTACAACGAATAGAAAAAACAGGCCTTTCCATTGTTGGGTTCATAGATATGATTAAAAAACACGGAGATGATATTAGAATCACTCATGGAAAAATTGAATCCATTCGCGATTTTGCAAAAAGCTTATCGGATTCCACCAAACAAGAAAAAGACAATACCCTTTCGCTGTATCGTAACATCGAAAGCGTTCATCAGACCGCTGATGAGTTTGTGAACCTTTCTTCTTCATTGGCAAGCACGTCCGATCAATTAATGCAAATGGCACATAACCTTCTTGAAAAACTTCAACTTTTTAAACTTCAATAAAAAACAAATTTCCATCGATGCATCGAAATAATTTTCCGACAATAATACTGACTGCAATCGTTCATATGTCCATTTTATAAGGAGCGGTACGTGTCAATCAAATACCTTGTCGTCGTAATTATTGCTATTTTTTTGGTTGTTTCGATCATCCAGATGTTTCAAGTCTTTCCATTCAGTGAGGATATTTTCCCAGTTTACAAATCGACATATTTTAAGGAACTCGATAAACAATTCGAGGTTATTGCTGATGCGTTTATTGGCATCAAAACGAAGTCGCGCCCCGCATATGCATGGATATTTTTGGAAGACATCCGTCACAAACATAGCATAAAAATAAATGTATATAATTTCAAAGGAGAGCATGTTCCCGCACCAGGTGAAATCGGGCAAATGTATGATGAAATCGTAATACGCGTTGCTTCGAAATTTCGACCACACCCAGTCCATCAAATACGCAATTCCACATATTACGCAGCAATACCGCTTGTTGCAACCCCCCAATGCGGTTTTTGCCACCATCAGCAAGAAGGACAAATTGTTGGTACCCTCACATTCGAAAGACCTTTCAATTCCGTATTCATTTATGGCAAAGAACGAGCCCTCATTTTCGGTTTTTTTGCACTCATTGCGTCAATATTATTAATTATTGCCGTGCGATGGGATCCCCATAAAAGGATCAAAGAAATATTTGACAAATGATTGCTCCCATCACATGTGTCAGTTTTACGATAACTCTTAACGCATTACAAATTCTTTCGTTATTTTGCGCGATTAATAATTTTAAAAAATTTGTAAATTATGGCAAACGAACAAAAAACTCTTATTATCGTTGAGTCACCAACAAAAGCACGAACGATCACAAAATATTTGGGAACCAAATACATAGTCCTTTCTTCTATGGGCCATATCATCGATCTTCCAAAATCGCGATTAGCTGTTGATGTTGAAAACGATTTTTGCCCAGAATACATCACTATTCGCGGAAGAGCAAAGCTATTAAATGAACTGAAAAAAACCGCTTCGCAAGCATCCCAGGTACTATTAGCAACCGATCCTGACCGCGAGGGCGAAGCGATTTCATGGCATCTTAAAAATGCGCTTTCGGAAAAAAACGGCAACATTCATCGAGTTGAGTTCCACGAAATTACCGATTCAGCAATCAAAGAAGCAATTGCCAACCCGCGGAACATCAATCTCAATTTGGTGAATGCGCAACAAGCTCGTCGCATACTCGATCGGATCGTTGGATACTATTTAAGCCCAATCCTTTGGAAGAAAGTTAAAAAAGGCCTTTCAGCGGGGAGAGTACAGTCTGTTGCCCTCTCAATCATTTGTCAACGCGAACAAGAAATTGATTCATTTATCCCCACCGAGTACTGGACGCTCGACGCAGTATTGGTACATCAAAACAAGCAGTTTCGCGCATCGCTCGTTTCGTACAAAGGTCAAAAGGACTATTTGAAAACAAAAGCCCTCACCGATGAAGTCATCGCATATTTACAAGACAAAACATTCTTAGTTCATGCAGTTTCTAAAAAAGAGCGAAGGCGACGTCCGATGCCACCATACACAACCAGCAAATTGCAACAGGATGCGGCAAATCGGCTCGGCTTCACTTCCGCAAAAACGATGATGATTGCTCAACAGCTTTATGAAGGCGTCGATATTACTGGGGTGGGACCTGTTGGACTTATTACCTATATGCGAACCGATTCTACTCGCATTTCTACACAAGCGATGAATAATGTCCGAAAATACATCGCTGATCGTTTTTCCAAAGAATACTTACCCGAGTCACCAAATATATATGCGAACAGAAAAGACGCACAAGATGCGCATGAAGCAATCCGACCTACAGATGTGACGCGCGATCCCGACACGATTAAAAATGACCTCACTCCCGATCAATACAAACTTTACCGACTCATCTGGAAGCGGTTTGTCGCATCGCAAATGACTCCCGAAGTGTCGCTTGTCACCTCAGTTATTATTCGCGCGGGCGAGTGCGAATTTCGCACATCGGGCAGCATCGTGCTTTTTGATGGTTTCACTATTATCGAGAATGAGGAAAAAAGTGAAAAAGATATGCTTCCCGAATTGCACGAAGGGGATATGCTAACCGTTGTCGAATTTTTACCAGAACAACATTTCACCACCCCACCGCCACGATATAACGATGCATCGCTTGTTAAGTTCTTAGAAGAATCGGGTATTGGTCGACCTTCCACGTACGCGCCAACTATCAATACCCTCATTAAGCGTTACTATGTGGTGCGCAATGGGAGGCAACTTGTTCCTACGCCCCTGGGGAAAATCGTAAACGATATCCTCACAAAATTCTTCCCCGATCTCATTTCGATCGGATTTACTTCTTCAATGGAAGAAAAGTTAGACTTAATCGAAGAAGCAAAATCGGAATGGGTAAGCATGATAAAAGACTTCTATGTTCCATTCAAAAAAACTGTTGAACATGCCGAAAAGCATATTGAAGAAGTGAAAGGCATTTTAGATGAAGAAACGCCTTATACGTGCCAGAAGTGCGGCAAACCGATGAAAAAGAAATTAGGCAAATACGGCTTTTTCCTCGCATGCTCTGCATTTCCGCAATGCCGAAACGCTCAACCCTATCCCCTTGGCAAATGCCCCATCGAAGGATGTACGGGCAATGTGGTTAAGCGTGCCTCAAAAAGGGGAAAACCATTTTACTCATGCACACAGTATCCACATTGTACCTTCATTACGCGCGATACCCCTGCCGAAAAAGATTGCCCTCGTTGTGGCAGTGCTCTTTTTGTAAAAAGAAAAAAAAGCGAAGGCGAAACAGTCTTTTGCTTGCGCGATGGGTGCGGTTATAAAATCGATATTCTCTGATTAATATTCAATGACAAACGAAATCGACATTTACATGGAATACCTTTTGTACGAAAAGAATTGTTCTGAAAAAACGATCAAATCGTATAATACTGATTTACTGCAATTTCTTAATTTTTTAATCGATGCAGCAAAAGGACGAAATCGCAATTCATACGAAACTGAAGCCAAGACGATTGGTGATGACATTTCAATTGAATCGATCACAAAAAGCGATATTCATTCTTTTATTGAATTTTGTTACGATTCTAAAATGAGCAAGGCATCCATCTCGCGAAAAATTGCATGCCTTCGTTCATTCTTTAAATTTCTTTACATGAGAAATATCATTTTTCAAAATCCAGCTCGCGATATTCATTTTCCAAAAAAACAAAAGCGTATTCCAAAATTTTTACGGATGAACCAAATTGACATCCTTTTTGATTTTCCTGATGACAATTTTGCGGATGCACGCGATAAAGCAATTCTTGAAGTATTCTTCTCTACTGGTGCACGGATTTCAGAAATCGTTTCAGCACACATTTCACATATTGACATCCATGGAAAATCGATGAAGGTAAGCGGAAAAGGCAACCGCGAGCGAATTGTCTTTCTCACCGAAAGTGCGGTACAAGCGCTTAAAAGGTACTTTGATTTTCGAAAAAAGATTTTTGGTGAATGCGAAGGCCCACTGTTTATCAATCGGTCAGGGAAACCTCTTACCGAACGAGGTATCTTTTACATCATCGACAAACGAGCTCAACAAAAAGGCCTTTTTCGGAAAGTATCTCCCCATGCATTGCGCCATACTTTCGCAACAGAGCTTTTAAACAACGGTGCCGATATTCGGGCTGTTCAGGAGATGCTTGGGCATAAACACATTTCAACAACACAGGTATACACGCATACCACACGAGAACGGTTGCGGAAAGTATTTGAAACCTATCATCCCCATGGGAAAAAGATTTTTTAAAAACGTTTAGGCACTTGCTTATGAAATCCTATGACGACATCGCAGCGGAAGATTTTTACGAAATGGGATATGCATGGGCTCAAGCAAAAAATTTCACTAAAGCCAAAGAATGCCTCCAGCGAAGCATTGAGATGAATCCGCATTTTATCTATGCCTACATCACGCTCTCCGAAGTGCTTTGCGCATTGGGAAATTACCGAGAAGCTGCACATGTATTGAAAAAGGCATCCAAAATAGATCCCGCCTTTCACCGATTGGATTACCTCCAAGCACGGTGCTTTTACAAAGACGGAAATTTGCTCGCAGCGCTAAAAGCGGTAGATCGAGCCATTTCATCTTCGCCACAACGCTTGTACATAAAAGCCAAAGAAATTATTCAAAAATCATTAGACCGCGAGAAAGCGCGAAAAAAGACATAAAACATTTTTTACTCGCGGCAAAAACCATTTCAATGCTCTTGACAAAATTGCATGATATCGTTACTTGGATTTATTTCAAAATGCATAAAAAATGATTCGAATAGGGACACGGGGAAGCGATCTTGCATTGTGGCAAGCAAACCACATTGCGCAAAAAATCGGTGTGACGAAAACCAAAATAGTAATAATTAAAACAAAGGGAGACCAAATACAAAATGTCTCGTTTGATAAAATAGAAGGTAAAGGGTTTTTTACCAAGGAAATTGAAGAAGCGCTCTTGGCAAAACACATCGATTGCGCAGTACACAGTTTAAAAGACTTGCCTGTTGATGAGACACCCGGGCTTTGCATCGCAGCCATTACCCAGCGAGAAGACCCATCCGATGTGATTCTCGTCCATAACGACCATTACGATCCAAATTCACCAATTCCGGTAAGACCCAATTCTGTTGTTGGCACAAGTTCGCTGCGACGCACTGCACAATTGTTGCACAATAATCCATCGTTGCGCATACACCCGCTTCGCGGCAATGTCCCAACTCGCATAAAAAAAATTCGCCAAAGGTTATTCAATGCAATTGTTTTGGCAAAAGCAGGCATTTTACGCTTAAAACCAGATCTTTCAGACTTTATTGTTGTTGAATTACCCATTCGCTCTTTTCTCCCTTCACCCGGGCAAGGAGCTCTCGCTATACAGGTGAGAGTCAATGACGATGCGTTACTGAAAGCTTTTTCATTTTTAAATGATCACAAAACCAATCTCGCTGTGACTGCCGAGCGCGCTTTTTTAAAAGAATTTGGTGCCGGATGTCATATACCACTTGGAGCATATGCTGAAATTGTGCAATCGCATATCCAACTCACCGGAATGGTTGCATCCCGAGATGGGAAAACGCTATTTCGAGAAACAATAACTGGTCAAGATCCAATTATAGTTGGTAAAACGCTTGCACAAATACTGAAATCAAAAGGAGCAACCCAAATCCTATGAAAAAAGTTGGAAAAGTATATCTTGTCGGCGCAGGTCCTGGCGATCCTGGACTCATTACAATTCGCGCACTTGAAGCAATTCGTAGTGCCGACTGCATTATTTACGATTTTCTTGCAAATCCAACGCTTCTTTCAAATCATCGCGGTGAACTCATTTATGTAGGGAAAAAAGGTGGCGATCACACCCTTCCCCAAGATCACATCAACAAACTCATGATAGAAAAGGCAAAAGAAGGTAAAATCGTTGTTCGCCTTAAAGGAGGAGATCCTTTCATCTTTGGTCGTGGTGGTGAAGAAGCGGAAGAACTCATTCGCCATAGTATTCCTTTTGAGATCATTCCCGGCATTTCCTCATTTTACGCAGTTCCCGCTTATGCGGGCATTCCAATTACTCATAGGGACTTTGCTGATCGCTTTGAAGTCATCACCGGACATCGGCGAAGCGATACGGAAGAACTTTTGGAAATTGGTCTTCCTGAGTATCGCCCCCACAAGACGTTTATTTTTTTGATGGGGATGAAAAATCTCGAACAAATAGTCAAAACCCTCATTGAAGAAAAAAGATTCCCCCCCAACATCCCTGTTGCAGTAATCTCATGGGGCACAACGCCACATCAATCGGTAGCAGTTGGCACTCTCAGTTCGATTGCGCAACAGGTATTCGAAGCAAAACTGACAGCTCCTGCTATCATCGTCATTGGCGAAGTTGTAACGTTAAGGGAAACGCTACGGTGGTTTGATGTGCGCCCCCTTTTTGGGAAAAAAGTAGTAGTAACCAGAACAAGAGAACAAGCATCAGAACTTTCGCAAAAACTTACCAATCTCGGTGCAGAAGTAATTGAATTTCCGACTATCAAAATAAAACCGCGCGAAAATATGGATATCCATAATGCAATTTCGCACCTCTCATCCTTTGATTGGATTGTATTTACATCACAAAACGCCGTAAATATTTTTTTTAACCATCTTAAGAAACACAATCTCGATGCAAGGGCGTTTCATTCTGCTCGAATTGCTGCAATCGGCAATGCTACCGCCAGCTCATTAGAAGCTCATGGTATTCGCTGCGATCTTGTACCAGAAAAATTCATTGCCGAAGCACTCGTAGAAGCGCTCGAAAGCCAAGCAATTCGCGGAGAAAAAATACTCCTTCCGTGCGCGGCAGAAGCACGGGATGTGTTATACGATGGGCTTCAAAAAGCCGGTGCTTATGTCACCCGAGTTTTTTTATACGATACCGTGCTCCCCGACGATCTCGATGAAGACGTAATTTCCGCTGCGAAGTTGGCGGATGTAATTACCTTCGCTAGCTCAACTACGGTAAAAAACTTTTTTGCCCTGATTCCTGACACCAAGGCAATATTCGCCTGCATTGGACCAATTACCGCACAAACTGTCCGCGACCATGGGAAAAATCCTGAAATAATCGCTGAAACTCACACTATCGATGGGCTCGTTTCCGCAATTGTACAGTACTTCGAAACTCACACATAGCACGCTCAGTTTCCAAGTATTCAATTCCGATATTTATTATATGAAAATGCAATGGAAGTCTTTATCATATCGCTGCCTGATATGCTCAACAATTGTCGCCTTGCTTATTAATTTCTGTTCCCCGCCACAGGTGCGAACTCGGAGAACATTCTATAGTCCTGAAATGCGGCGAAACATTGTACAAACCGCACGCGCACAAGTGGGCGTTCCATATCGATACGGCGGCTCAACTCCTGCTGGCTTTGATTGTTCGGGGCTTGCAATGTATGTATATCAAAAAAATGGTATACGCATCCCCCGCACTGCTTCGGAACAATTCTTAGAAGGGCGTCGTCTCAGCAAACGAAACATTCAACCAGGCGATTTAGTGTTTTTTACCATAAACGGCAATGGGATATCCCATGTGGGCATATATGTGGGTAAAGGAAAGTTTATCCACGCTCCGAAACAAGGAAAGCGCGTGGCATTCGCAAGCTTAAAAAACCGATACTGGTCACGAAAATATATTGGGGCAGTGAGTTATTTAAATTAATGTTTTTTTATTGCATTATTTTGCAAAAACGAGGTAAGATTATAAATAAAGCTAATCAGATTCGATACGAGAAAGGTGGTAGGAAACCATGGAGAGAAGAGAATATCCTCGAGTAAAGCTTTTCAAATTTATCGTTGAGATGTCAAAAAAAGGTGAAAACAATTTTGCCCCAGTCGAAGTGGTCAACATTTCGGCAGGTGGTCTTTGTTTTTTAACGCGCTCGATTATTTATAAAGGTGACTTATTAGACATACGATTTCCATTTTCACGGCGCACCATTGTATTGCCAGGTAAAGTCGTAAGAATACATGGCAGAGAAGTTGGAGTACAGTTCACTTGCAACAAGGATGAAATGATCGATTTCGTCAATACCTATAACGACGAAATACAAGCCATGAGAATATCAACGAAGGAAAATGTCCATCTCATAGTTCCCGGTTACAACGATGTGGGAAAAGGGAAGGATTTTATCGACATCTTATTGGACATAGGTCCTGAAACAAAACATTAAACAATGATCGCTTTTGAGTTATTTTTGATTAATTGAAAATCTAACATACATACGCATTAATTACTCTGACAACGCCATATCCTCATATAAAACCGCATTTGATATTGTTGAATTTTCTTTTACACGGGAAAATGGCAAGGCGACAGAATTGAGCAGGTGTGCGTTTTTTTCAATGTACGCGAAATCGCCGATTACGGAATTTTCTATTTTTGCATCGCGATGAATCGTTGCAGTTTTCGAAATCTCTTCAATCCCTATGCCAAGGGGAGACAATAGTTTCTGCGCTTCAGATTTTCGAGCGAGCATATCCATGTTTGTTACCAAAAGCGATTTAAAAGTACCAATATCGTGCCAAAATCCCTCATGCACATAATAGTGAAGCGATGATCGCTTAATAAATTCAACATATGCCGTATACACTATGCT
>JAOAAF010000045.1:4040-24347 GCA_026419015.1 Spirochaetota bacterium | reverse complement strand
GTGTATGACTTTTAACGGGTTTTCCTCAAAAGGCGCATTGGTCATCTTCGGGAGAATAATTATCGCTCGAAAGCCGGCTCTTTCCGCATGAAGAGGAGCGAAATGCAGGGTGGTATGGAAAAGGAGCACGCAAGAGCCGGCTGGTACGTAAAATGCGCGAATGTTTCGAACATCGTATTGGAGATTCATCATTTCATCCACATGCCCTAAAAAAAGGGCCACACTGCTTGCCGCAACAAGTAGTTCATTGGAAGGGTGCCATTCGAGCGCGTTGAGCTTGTTGTTGCGGCCATGGCAGATCCCTGCCTGAAGAGGAACATTATTAAAGAAACTTTGTGAAAGAGAGGAGAGCAGCGTTGCATCTTCCAACTCTGACACCGAGCGGAGATATTCAACCCCTTCGGCGGGGAGGGTGAACTCGTTTGCCTTCGCAATCATTCCAGAAAAATCGTAATTGGAGACAACAGTCCCATATTTTTGAAATGCTTCATCTTCGCAGTGATACACATCCAGCGTCGGATTGAGCTCTTTGAGTTTTTCTAACATCGAACGTGTTGTATTCATAGAAGAGGCCATTGAGGTTATCTAAAACATATATATCCATAAGGATTTATTGTCAAGCTGATTTCAAGAAGGGGTCAGAGCCTCAAAATTGTGCTGTGAACGAAAAAATCAAAGCGCGATTATTCGCAATTGATGGGAAAAAACTATTTGAAAAAAGTCATAGACCTCACAAACTGCGAAAAGTTTTTTATTTTAGGATTTTTCCAGAAGGAAGGATTTTTTACAAATGCAAATTGAAATGGCGGAAGGAAATATCATTTTTATTTTCGTTTTGGTAATTTTCATATGGGTAATTCTTTATATGGTGGTACTTGGACTTATATCGATCATTAGTGGATGGAATCGCTTTTCAAAAATCTATCCATTCGATGGAGCGCATGGTGAGAGTGCGCATTGGTTTTCCTTTCAAACTGTCGTGTTGCGATTTTGGATTAGTTATCGATTTTGCATCAGAATATTAGTTTCAGATAAGGGGATTGCATTTTTCCCGCTTGGCATTTTTCGCTTTATGCATCGACCCTTTTGTATTCGATGGGAGGAAATTCAGCGAATATCCCGTAAAAGTGTCTTTTTATTGCAGGGCATCGAAATGATTACTAAACATGGAAAAATATTCGTTTCGGGCAAAAGCGCACAAGAAATTTTCACACGTGCACAGACAAAAAAGGAATTGGCATAGCAATATTGAACGCGAGTGTGGCAATGCACCAATGAATCCATTTTCGATTATCCCCTCAAAGCAAAACATGAAAGCAATTTTGCACCAGGGAGGTTTTACCTTATCGGAGGACCAGTATGCGTTGCTATGGAAGTACTATCAGTTAATTGTGGAACATAATGAAGAATGCGATCTCACGCGGATTTCGCGCTTTGACGATTTTATCGTTAAGCATTTTGTTGATTCAATGATCGTATCTCAGTTGGTTGAAGTACCTCAAAAGCTACTCGATATTGGAACTGGTGCGGGATTCCCTGGTATCCCGTTGAAAATTATAATGCCTTCCATTTCGCTGATTTTAGCCGAGCAGCGACGCAAAAGGGTAGAATTTTTAAAGATAGCAATAGCGGAATTGGGATTTCCCGATGTGGAGATTTATCCTCACGCAGTAACCGATCATTCCTTTTTTAATGTTGATGGTGTGATCACTCGTGCACTTGAAAGCGTCCACGAGACCCTTTCACGAGTTTTTCATTTTCTCCCAACAAATGGGAAGGTGATTTTCATGAAGGGGCCATCGGTTGAAAGGGAGTCATATCCGAAGGATAGTTATGGATATTCCCTTATACTGAAAAAAGAATATGTACTTCCCCATACCTCATATCAACGCACGCTGCTTGTGTATGAGAAAAAGGTGACGGTTTTGCGCAAAACCTTTCGGATTTTTAAAGATCAACGGGAAAACCGAGAAATTGTCATTACTTCTGATGAAAACAAAAAATTTAAAGAATGGAAGAAAATTGTTCAGGAAGGAGCTTTTAAGGATTTTGGAATAACGATGGTCTCAGGTCGCCGTTTGGTAAAAGAGCGTTCCCGAGATGGCGAAAGCGTCATGGTAATGTACGACGGATATTCGGAAGATGACTTTGATTTAATTAAAATTGTGGACAAGCTTATCGATGAAAAACGAGCATTTATCTTGAAAAAATCACTATTCAATGAACTCGATGTATTTAACACAAAAAGCGCGCTGTGTTTTACTCCAATACCACCCATTCCTCAGTGGAAGGGAGAATGTGAAAAAGGATGCACGCTATTTGTCCCATTTCAAGATCCTACGAATGTTGGTTCGGTGATTCGATCAGCAGTGGCATTCGGCATTCCGCAAATTGTGATGCTAAAAGGAGCTGCGCATCCATTTCATCCGCGAAGCATCCGCGCTTCAGCTGGGGCAGTGTTTTGTGCCCCACTGTATTGGGGGCCAGGGATGGAAGAGGCGGTAATGTTGGCGCAATGTTGCACGATTGTTCTTGATCTAAACGGTATCTCGCTGAATAATTTTGATTTTCCAGAAAGCTTTTGTTTGCTCCCTGGATTAGAAGGTCCTGGCATTCCACAGACGATTAATAGCGAAAGAATTTCTATTCCCATAGAAGGAAGCGTCGAGTCGCTAAATGCAACTGTCGCAGTATCGATTGCACTTTATATGTGGCGAATGAAAAAAGGTAATTTTTTTTCTTGAAATGAAATGGGTATGAAAAGCAACTTTATCGTTAGATGTGTAATTTTGCTTTCATCGAAGGATGATTGCGAAAAAACGAGCGCTGAAACATTAACCGCATTAATCCGCAGAAAGATATTTTTCAAGATATTCGTTTAAATCATTGATGTTTTTTCGTATCATCGCTTTGAACTCAGGAGGAATATTTTGTGCCATCACCGTGCGATAATAATTGATTGCATCCCGCACGCGCCTTTTTTTAATGAATTCATTTGCCTTTTCCAGAAGCGGTTTGTATTTGTAAAGTTGATACTCGAGAATGTTTTTATCTTTTGAAAGGCTTAATTCATCAGGAAGCCGTGAGAAATCATAGGTCACTTTTAAAATTGGAAGCTCTTTGCGCACCCGTTTTTCATGTTTTAAAAATCTTTCGTAAAATCGCTCCTCTTCGCGGCGCTTATGTTCGTATTCTTCTTCGGAAATTGCAATATAGCTACTTTGATCCTTATTTTCCCCAACAATTTCAATTGCATCCTGTATCTTTTCTTTATCCCCTTTTAAAATTTTTTCAAAAATATCTTCATCGCTTAGTTCATCGTTTTTGGTATCTTTTTGCCCTTTAAGATATTCGCTAAACAATTCAAAGTCATCTGGTTCTTCAGTTTCTTTCGTTGTTATGTTGCGATTTATAGATTCTTGACCAGGAGTGATTGATTCTGGGGAAACAATATCACTTGTCCCCTTTGTTTGAGCTGATTGTATTGGGTGTTGAATATTCTTTGGGGGTTTCAATTCGACAGCATCTGGCACTTTTTGAACAGGAAGACGTTCGAGTAGTTCTTCAATCGGTCTTGGGTCTAAAGTAATAGGAATTGGTGAGGTATATTTTGCTTCGATAATGGAAGGTGTTTTTGAAGCTTCTGAAGGTGGCGGCGCAGCTGCAATTTCTTTTAACCGTGAAATTTCTTTTTGTGCGAGTTGTGCCTCCTTTTTCGTTTCATTGAGTCGCTCTTCCATTTCGCGCAGTTTTTCCTGAACCTTTTCGAGAACTCCACTTTCGCCATCGAGAAGTTCAGGCGATATTTTTTGCGCAAAAGTTGGTTCTGTTTTTGCGATCTTTTGTATCCCTTCTTTTAGCGCAACTACTTCGTTGATATATTGTTTTAACTGTCTTTCCCGATCTTTGTATTCGCTCTGGCGTTTAAAAATATCGGTTTCCATTAGTTTAGAGATTATTTCCTCTACGATTTTATTTGTATCGATTTGTTTTTCTTTTTCAATGTTTTGGATGGGAGCAGCAAGCCCAATTTGAATTTTATCTGGAATCGTCAAAGGACCATCAATGGAAACTCGAATTTCGCTCGCTTGCTTTTTGCGTATGTTTTTTTCGATGTTTTCTTTTTCCCTTTTCTGTTTTTCGTTTATTTCTTTGAATTTTTTTAAATACTCTATATTTGCGTCGATTTTTTTGTTTGTTATTTCATCGTTAATGCGTTCATTAACACCCTTAAATAACGAGATTGCTGTATCAAAATCTCCTTTTCGTGCGTAGATTTCTGCATTTAATAACGTTCTCTTGTATATACGGAAACGCGAAGTATCAGATATTATTTCATCGGCTGAGTACGGCAACCGAATATCTTCTTCCTCAGTAGATTCAGCATTTGCTGTTGTGCCATCGCGTGATAATTGATCCGATGCCCTTCGTCCTCGTTGGATTTTTCCCTCGGGATATGCGCGCTCAATTTCAAGATCTGTTGCTCTGCGGCGAAATTGGCGTTCGGGAGGTACCTCCTCTTTTTGGTGGTGTTCATCTCCACCAAGCAATGCCCAACCGGTGATGAGGAGTATTAAAAGTATTAATCCCAATAAAAGGAAATTCATAATACTGTGCCTTTCCCGCTAATAAATTGCATTTCGTGATGCAACGCATTGCATTTATTAAAATAATATCCTATGTACAATGTCGTCAAATAATTTGCAGAATGTAAAGAAAAAAGCTGAATTTATTACCTTATAAACCGTGGTATTTTTAAAAACAGTATTGTTTACAAAATTCAGAGTGGTTTTTGTTTTTTCAATCACGAACGTTCATTTAACGGTAAGTTGATTACGGGAAAAAGAACGCGAACGTTTGTTCCTCGCCCTGGAGTACTTTCAACTATGATTGCACCATTGTGTGCTCGTGCAATTCCAAGCGCAACGGCCAAACCTAATCCACGGCCCGTAAACTTAGTGGTGAAGAATGGGTCAAATATTTTATCGATGTTTTCCGTATCGATTCCACATCCTGAATCGCGCACTTCAATAAATGCATATGTGCCTTCTGAGAGCATTGAAAATAGATGCTCCTTTTTGAAAAAATCTTTATTGCAGTACATTTCTCCTGTTTCTATAGTAATTTCACCATTGCTGTCTCCTAGCGATTCAGATGCGTTAGCGATCAAGTTCATTGTGATTTGTTGAATTTGGCGAATATCTCCCAAGATAGGTCGCGCACTGCTATTGAAATGAAATGATAAATTTCCAGAAAAAAGCGCGATGAATTCAGTTACCCGAATCAAGTTATGATTGTTAATTTTTTTTTCGATGCCCACATTTTTGCCTTGAAAAATTGAACTTACATGTCATTTTTCGTTTCGCCTTGTTGCGGATCTTTTTCCATTTATTGCAATTTCACTAAAAATAAAAAAAGGAGTTTTGGTATGTTTCATATGCGATTGTATACTCGAATGAAAAAAATGCAGCTTTTCCGTTTACGAACACCGTATATGGTGCTATTTGTTTTTTTATCTGCTTTTCTTATTTCATGTGGAATAGTGGAAAGTAAGTTTGCTCGTTCAGTTACTGCAACGCGCGGTTCGATTGAGATTGAGGGTATTACCGACAAAATCGTGATCCGTCGCGATAATTTGGGCATTCCAGTAATCGAAGCATCGAACGAAGAGGACCTTTTTTTTGGATCGGGATATGTTGCGGCCTCGGATCGGCTTTGGCAGATGTATCTTATGTCGATGGCGATGCAGGGGAGATTATCGGAGATCGTCGGTGATGAGATGCTTCCGCTGGATATTTTTATGCGATGTGCAAATGCCCGCGAGCGAGCTGAAACGGAATTGTCCAAACTCGATGTGCGACTTAAGTCGCTTCTTGAAGCATATGCCAAAGGAGTAAATTCATATTTGGAAAAAAATCCAAATCTCCCCGCAGAGTTTGTGCTTACGCGGTATCGGCCACAACCATGGCGCCCTATTGATACATTTTATGTATTTGGCATGCTCGATATGTCTATTTCGTTCAATTTTATTGAAGAGCTGGCGTTTATCATTCTCGCTTCAAAGCTCGGATACGAAAAAGCTGCACTGCTATTTCCAGTCTATCCCGATGAGGAATTGCCCTTGGGAGATGCCAGAAGTTTGGAAGAAATACCTCATCGCGAACTTTTACAGACAAGCTCGATTGCTTCCACGTATCATTTCATCCGTAAAATGAAAAAAATATTCCCTTTTGGCATTCCCGCATCCAATAATTGGGCGGTTGGGCCTTCGCGTACTAAAAACGGTAAGTCCATTGTGTGCAACGACACACATCTTATGCTTATGATCCCAAATTCATGGATGTTGCTTCACTTAAAATCGCCTACGTATGATGCTGCGGGTGTCACTGTACCCGGAATCCCAATCGTTGCATTAGGAACGAATGGAAAAATTGCATGGGGTGCGACAATGGTGATGGCCGATAGCGAAGATCTTTTCATCGAAAAACTGAAAAAGATAAACGGCAAAACGCATTATTTGTACAAAAGCAATTGGATTCCAGTTAAAGAAAGGAGAGAAGCGTTTAAAATAAAAGGCGGCAATGAGGTATATATTCCAATTGAAGAAACAATTCACGGAACGCTTATCAATACCGCATTGGAAAGGATGCCGTATCCACCTATGCTTCCGGTGCAGCCGCTCCCAATGAAAAGCGAATATGGAATCTCAATTGCGTTCGCTATTGAAAACGGTGCGCGCACATTGGAAGGATTTTATTCGTTGGGAAAGTGCAAAAATGCAAAAGAAGCGAGAAAAGCAATATTGAAAATTGAGAGCATTTATTTGAATATTGTCTATGGCGATGAAAAAAATATTGGTTGGCAAGTGACTGGAGCATTCCCAAAGCGAAAAAAAGGAAGAGGCCTTTTCCCTTCACCGGGATGGACTGGCGAATATGACTGGATTGGATTTGAACCGACATCGAACAATCCTCATCTTGAAAATCCAACTGAAGGTTTTATTGGTACTGCAAACAATCGAACAGTAAAAACGCATTCTTTTCCGCTCACTGCAAGCTGGTATCATCCCGACAGAGCAGAGCGAATTGCTGAGATATTAAAAAATGCAGAAAGTCTCACGTTTGATGATATGGTACGCATGCAATACGATACGATTTCTCCAATGGCAAAGAAGATTCAACGAATGCTGTATGAAAAAAAGATGCGCGATGCTGTGGAAAAGGTCGCAGAAAGCTTTATTGCGAAAGATCGAGCACGCGTTGCGCGCGCTTTTGAAATGCTCTCGTTTGAAAAATTTAACGGTGACATGAACAAGGATTCTGCTCCTGCGGCGGTAATCGGTGCTTTTGTGCATGAGTTTACGCGAAAGACATTTTTGGATGAGTTAGGCCCTGAAGGAGGAATCTACTGGCAGGCATTTATCGATGCCAACATGACCTCTTATGGCGCACCTGAAGATCATCTCATTGTTCGAGAACGCTCGCCATTTTTTGACGATATAACCACAACGCACCAGGAGACAAAAGCGGATGTGGTAGCATGTGCGCTTGTGAATGCGATGAAATTGTGTGAAGAAAAAATGGGAAGCAATCCCGACAAATGGAAGTGGGGCATTCTTCATACGTATCATTGGAAGCACGATTTTACAAAGAAAACTCGCTTCTTTCATGGTTACTTTAATCGCGGACCGTATCCTGCATCGGGCGATGTGCATACGCTTAATGTCACAACATTCCCATGGGGAGAGAATTTTGATACGTGGATTATTCCTGCAATGCGCATGGTGGTTGATTTTAGCAAAAGCGAACCCGCATCGTTTCTTACGGTTCCTGGCCAATCGGGAAATCCTTCGAGTAAACACTACGATGACATGATTCCTTATTTTTTGAATGTTAGTGCACATCCCATGCCTTTTGCACATGAAAACATTGCGAATCAGTATTGTGATGTGTTAGAATTGTTGCCCAAAAAAAACGAAATGAAACGGCAGAATTAATTATTTTAAAATTTTTTTATTGATAAAATCCGTAGAAGAATAAATACTTTCGGTGGGGTTATAAACTATGAATGGGTTTATTCGCAGCAATTGATTGATGAAAATGAAAAGCATTTTTTTACCACCATGCTGCAATCATTTTCAGACTATGAGAAATATATAAAATGTCAAAACGCATGGGTTTATCTTTGAGAGTTTTGTGGGGCACATGGCTAATATTGCAAAGAGATTTTTTATCGCAATGTCAGAAGAAGATCGGGAATATCGCGATACCTTTGAAAAAGAGCTCAATTATCAGAGCGGTCGGGTATTACCGCTTGCCTGTATTAGCACGCTAAGCTGGCTTACGTACATTCCTATTGATCGTGCTCTTTTCCCTGATGAAACTATTATTGTCGTATTGCGAATATTGTTTCCTGCGATGGGAATTGTTCTATATACATTATACAGAATGCCATCGTTTCGAAATTATCATCTTTATTTGCTTGTATATTTCGGTGCACACATGGCGATAAGCTGTGCAGTGCTTACGGGACTTACGGGAGGGCACCCTGCGTATGTGGGAGGATTTCTCTTTATTCTTACGCTTCTTGCTCTTGGGCCCGTAAAGAAGCGGTATGCATGTCTGATCCTCTATACGGCGGTATCGATATTTTTTACGGTTGGGATTTTGAAGGGAATGAAATTTTCCGATCCAATCGCGCGGTATAGCTTAAATGATGTGTTGGCAGTTACTGCGGTTACCTCTGTATTTATTTTTATTCTCGATAAAATTCGTTTTACTAGTTGGCAAAAATCAAAAACGATCGAAATGAATCGGCGCATCATTGAAGAACAAAATCGATTGTTCGAACATCAACTCTGCCTTGCGGGAGAACTCCAAAAAAAGCTTCTTCCGCATAAACTCCCTGATGTTGAAAACGTCTCAATTGCGTTTTCATATCAACCGCAGATGATGGTGGGAGGAGATTTTGTCGATGTGTGTTATTCATCTGATAGAAATGGAATAGGGCTTTTTGTCTGCGATGTTTCTGGCCATGGCGTCGCTGCAGCTTTCATTGCATCGATGGTGAAAATGGTGCTTTCGAACTGGCATGAACATGTCGATCAACCACAGGAGATGTTACAGTTGCTGTATCATTCTCTTGTTGAAAAGCTTGGATCGAATTTTGTTACTGTCTCCATCTGTTTTGTTGATCAAAAAACGGGTCGGGCACGTTTTGCAGGGGCAGGGCATCCACCCGCATTGCTTGTGCGTTCTGGTGGGACAATTGAGTTCATTAAGCCGCATGGGAAAATCATCAATGGACTAATGAATCCAGCTTTTGAAATTGAGGAAAGAGTTCTGGACGAAAATGATAAAATTGTTCTCTATACCGATGGCATTATCGAATGCTTTAATGAAAATGGAGAGATGTTCGGAGAAGAGGCATTTTTAAACCTCATTGAAGAAAATCATCAGCAATCGCCTGAGAGCTTGTGCGAAAGAATACTTCAGCATGTAAATGAATTTATCGGTGGATCATCATTTCGCGATGATATTACCTTACTGGTAATGGAATTTGCGAAGGGGCGAAAATTTAATTAAAGGGAAAAAATTTTTAAAATTTTTTTAGAAATGTTTTTACTCTCTCACATCGGGGAGAGACAGCCCTTTTGTCCTGTTCGTAAAAAAGCAAAATACGGCATTCGATGCTTCACGGAAGTCTATTGGTGTTCATTTGCCTTTGTTTCCAGTAAGAGCGATTTAAGCTTACGCTTCATTGAATCGGGAAGCTTAATTCCTACCGATTTTAGGCGGTTGACGTATTTATCGAACGATTGTAGGTATCGCGCGTTTGTAATGAAGATTTTAAAATACGAACGGATGCTCCCTTCCAATTCCTTTCGAAATTCGATATCGGCATTGAGCATGTCTTCAATGGGCGCGATGACGCGGTAATTAATTGTACTGCAAATGGAACGGTATGCAACGAATCGCTGGGTGACTTCGCATTCATAATTTTTTTCTTTTATGCTTTTTTCCACAACATTGAGGTCGATGCAATCTAAAATTTCAAACTTGTAATGTGTGCCGATTGCTTTTTCGATGAGCGAACGAGCCGCCTGGAACTTTTCGCAACTGGTCAACATATCGGTGCAGCCTGTACCGCATCGCATATAAAGTACCATGTCGATATCTGAGCTCGGTTGAGCTTGTCCCACATTGACCGATCCCACCACATCAACTGCCACATCGTCTAAAGGTTTTTCAAGACCACGCAATGCTTTTTCCAAAAGTTCAATGCGCGCTTCCGTTTCTTGCGTTTGGAAAGTTTTAAAAAATTGTTTTATTTCTTTGAAAAGGAGGATTTCTGGAATGTGTGAATACTTTTGCGTTTTGGAATCGAAATTTTCATACCGTTTAAGCGCATTGTAACGGGCTTCATCGATAATTAATTCTTTCCATCGTTCATTGTTACGTATGTATTCGGCGATGTCGTAAATCCTATCGTCGACGATTTTCCGAAAAAGGACATAGCTTACTTTTGCGCCTTCAATTTCAATTTGATAGAAAAAACCACCTTCGTGGACATCTCCCGTCAAAAGCGTTACTTCGCCAAAATTGGAGGGATTCAAATAAATGGTTTTTTCAATTTCTTTAAAGCCCCACTGATTGTGAATGTGTCCCGAAAGGCATAACAGTACGTCGTTGTTGTCGCAGAAGGTTCGAAGGGCTGGTGAACCCGTGGGTCCAGTCGGTGTTACCCAATCGTGGATGCCATGCGCTGGTTGGTGAGTGGCGATAATGTGGGGCTTTACTGCTTTAAAGAACATGTACATTTCGTTTTTGCGATCGTCAATGCCAATTCCTGCACGATATTTTATTACATAGCGTTCGGGGATTCCTGTGGTAAAGATGTCGGCACCACCATATCCTGCAATTTTTATATCATCAAACTGATACCAGTGCAGATGCAAATCCCGCTCGTGCAATGCGGTATATCGCAAATCCATGTCATAATTTCCAGGCAAGCAGTAAATTTTTGAATTTGGTTTGGTCATGAGCATGTTTTCAAGGACTTTGTATTTTTGTTGCATCACCCGGCGAGCGCGGATTGTATAATGTAAGTATTTTTCTGCTTTATCTTCAATTTCTTCAGCGAGATCGGTCATAGTAGAAAGATCGTGAACGAAATCTTCCAGTATCATTTCTTCTTTGCCCATTTGTCGCCGCAAAGCGAAGAAAAAATTTTGCAATTCCCAATATCTCATTGCCGTATCCATGTTGTAGAATGGAATATCGAGAAGATCTCCTGCGATGATGTAGACATCGGCAATTGTTTCATAAAGAAGATCGCGGACGCGCTCAAACGCTCCGTGGACATCGGTAAGATAGATGATGCGCATAGGAATATCCAACCAGCGTAAATAGTATAGCAACGAAATAGTTGTTTGTCAATAGAATCGCGTTATGCTTTTTATTTTTTATCGATATGCGAGATTGTTTTAATTGACACATTGTTTTCATTTGCGTATCACAGAAGCAATAAAGATAAAAAAGCTTTTGAATATTCGAATTGCCATGGCGCGTTTTGGTGAACAATGTTTGATACTATGGATTTTGTATGATTGCAACGCGGAGATTATTTCGACATCGATTTAATGAAATAATTTTTTATGTAATGAAATATTGTAAATGACCAATCTTATTTCTAACTAAAAAAGTTTTTAAAAAAAACAAGAACTTATGCAATAAGCACTATCGTAGACATCCGTGGGACGAACAGAATGTTTCCTTGGATTTGTTTTTCTCGTCCATTGGCGAGAAAATCTTCTGGCGTATTTCGCGACGTATCGATTTTCAGTCGCCACGGTCTGCCACAAACTGATGGTGGAAGATGAATCTGACATGGGTGTGATGATGCATTGAATGCCATAAAAAGATCGTTCTCATCGTTAGATGCAGCTCCATTGATTAGACAGGCAACCAGATGGCTTTTCGCGCTCCAGTTAGGTTCAAACGGTTTTATCCCATGCCATGAAATATCAGGTTTCCCGTTTGTGTGAGGCATTCCTGTGAAGAAATCTTTTCGGCGAAGAGCGGGATGTAAAGCGCGAAATGCAATCATGTTTTTTGTAAATTGGAATATTTCACTGTGGACTTCCTTAAAATTCCAGTTTATCCATGAGATTTCGTTGTCCTGACACCAGGCATTGTTGTTGCCGCGCTGTGTTCGGCGAAATTCGTCTCCCGCAAGCAGCATGGGAACTCCCTGCGAAAGGAAAAGAGTTGCGATGAAATTTTTTATCTGACGGCGGCGAATTGCATCGATGTGGGGTGGTGCATCGAGACCTTCATACCCGTAATTTGCACTCCAGTTGTAATTTTCCCCATCGAGATTGCCTTCGCCGTTTTCAATATTGTGTTTTTCTGCGAAACTTACCAAATCGTTAAGGGTGAATCCATCGTGGCACGTGACAAAGTTAATGCTATGCAATGGGCCTTTGCCTTCATAAAGATCCGAACTTCCTGCAATTCTCGTTGCAAAATTCCCCGCGGTATTTTCATCGCCCCGCCAAAAGCGTCGTACATCGTCCCGAAATCTGCCATTCCAATCTGCCCATCTTCCAGGAAAATCGCCAACTTGATATGCACCTGCCGCATCCCACGCTTCGGCGATGAGCTTGGTATTGCGCAATACCGGTTCTTCAGCGATCCATTCTAAAAGTGGGGGGTTTTGCTGTATGATTCCATCCTGGTCGCGTCCCAAAATTGAGGCTAAATCAAATCGGAATCCATCTATTTTCATTTCCATTACCCAGTATTTGAGGCAATCTAAAATAAAGTTTCGCACAATTGGGTGATTGCAATTAAGAGTATTGCCGCATCCAGAAAAATTTTGATAATATCTTTTATCTTCTTTTAACATATAATATATTGAATTATCGATCCCGCGAAAGCAAAGCGTTGGACCAAGATGATCACCTTCAGCAGTGTGATTTATGACGATGTCCAATATTACTTCGATGCCCGCGCGATGAAGTTCATCGACCATATAGCGAAATTCTTTTACTTGCCCACCAAGCTTATCGCCATGGGCATAACGACCTTTTGGTGCGAAAAACGAAATCGTGCTATATCCCCAATAATTCTTAAGCTTTTCCCCAGTAAGAGGATTGGTATTTAAATTTTCATCTTCATCAAATTCCATTATTGGCATAAGCTCTACTGCGGTGATGCCGAGCTCTTTTAGGTATGGAATTTTTTCCAATATGCCTAAGAAGGTGCCCGGGTGTTTGACGCCAGAAGAAGGATGGCAAGTAAAACCTTTCACATGCAGTTCGTATATTATTGTATTTTCAAATGGGATGCACAGTTGCGATGGCGATGAATTTGTAAACTTTTTTAGCACCACGCATCGGGGTGCCCCTGCTGCGCTGTCAATTGTAGAAAATGATTCTTCAGGGTTTGGCGAATTTGGATCGTACCCTCTGGCGTCGGAGAGGTTCCATTGGAAATTCCCCGTTACTGCACGCGCATAGGGATCTACTAATAGCTTATTGCGATTAAATCGCATTCCTTCTTTTGGATTATATGGACCATCTATTCGATATCCATACAATTGCCCTTCTTTTACGCCTTCTACCCAAATGTGCCAAATATCGCCCGTGCGATTTGTTTTCGGATCGAGTACGATCTCCTCACCTGGATCTGCAGGATTGGCACTGGAAAAAAGAACCAGCGTCACACTGGTTGCATGGCGGCTGAAAATGGAAAACTGTGCACCATGGTCGTCAAGCGTTGCACCATAGGGCAATGGAAGGCCGGGAAGGGTTTTGCGTTGATTCATCTTTTTGCCTGCACATCTGCTTTCACGATGAGTTTTACGATTTCCACTTCGGGATCAGTGCTGTGCACATATACGCGGCGAACGAGTTTCATTGGAGTGCTGCCCGTGTGAAGCGTAACTTCGAGTTTTCCCTTTTCGCCCGGATTGAGAGCCTTTTTGCTTAAAAGGGTTGAAGTGCAGCCGCATGGTGCTTCGATTTTGGTGATCTCGAGAGTGCCGCTTCCAGTATTCGAAAATACAAATATATGCGTTACTTTTTGATTGATTGCAACTTTGCCAAAGTCGAAGACCGTTTCCTCGAATGAAATTCTTCCTCTGTTATCGCAGAAACCGTTAGTTGCCAGCAAGACGAAAATTAACGTAATGAATTTGCCTCGCACAATCTCACCTCCTGGAAAGAACAGTTATTCACGTGTAAAAAATTTTTGGATCGATATGGTTATATTGACTTTGTGCAATGCTCATTGCAAAAATAGTTATTGAAATGTTCATAAAAATTATTCTTCCAAAACAATATCGAGAATATATGCATCTTTGGAAAGGTTAATTGATGTTGCGATCATTAATTTCCCTTTGAATTCAAAAACGCTTCCCGTTTTCAATCTGCGAAAAAATTTTTTATTGTTAGTGAAGAGATAGTAAATGAAATTTACATTATCTTCTATGGGGGAAGCGATGATTCGAAATTGCCGATCGTAGCGTAAATATGTGCTCGTGTTTTTACAAATTGCTTTTCCATAAACAACTATGCCCTCTTTTATTTCAACGTAATGATCGCGCACAACTGGATCTTTGGAAATAATGTCGGCAAAAAGGTTATTTGTTGCGATCGAGGCGTTTTGCGAATTTTCTGATTCGTTTGAAAAAATATTGCAAATTGTGAGAGCGAAACACAACAGTGTCCCAACGCCTCGGATGTAAAAAGTTCGATGTTTCATTGCATTTCCTGTTCGCTGCGACGAGTAAATTCGACTTCAAAGCGAGTGTTGCCGCGGAGAATATTTATTTTATTGATAATGCGGCCTGACATTTCAAATGTATTCAAAAACCCTTCTAGTGAATTTATTTTTTTGCCATTTAGTGAGAGCACTACATCACCTTTTTTTAATCCTTTATAATATCCTGCTTGTAATGGTGATACATATGAAAAAAATATCTCGCCCGTGAGTGCATTTTCGTCAAGTTCTATTCCGTATCGATCGTAGAGTTCATTAATTTGATTTCGAATTTTTTTATACATCGTTTTTTCGCGAAGTTTCATCAAAACGTCCATCAAATGACCTTCGCGAGCAATGGTCAACTTAAACGTCGTGCCAATAGGGGTATTATTAATTATTTTAATGAGACTTCCTAACGATGAGATTTCTTTTCCATCCACTTCGCGAATTTGGTCTCCTGCTTCAAGACCGGCTGCATGGGCTGGTGAGCCTTTAATGACCGATACTATTTCGACAGTTTTTTTTTCGCCAGTAAGATCGCGTCGCTTTTCTCGAACTAAAAATCCAAGCCATCCGCGTTTAACGCGGCCATGGCGGATGAGATCCTGACAGCTTCGAATAACAATATTCGATGGAATCGCAAAGCTAATTCCCTGATATCCTCCCGATCCCGTTCGTATAGCGGTGTTTATTCCAATTACTTTTCCGGAAAGATCGATTAGCGGACCACCAGAATTTCCAGGGTTTATGGGAACATCTGTTTGAATGAAATCTTCAATGTCTGCAAATCCTACATCGCTTCGCCCTGTTGCAGAAATAATTCCCGCAGTGATCGATTGGCGAAGCCCGTAGGGATTCCCTATCGCAATGACCCATTGTCCGGGAACGAGTGTGTCGGAATCCCCAAATTGTGCGGGATGAAGATTAAACATCTCTCCATTTATTTTCATCACTGCAAGGTCGGTCTTCTCGTCAGCAAAGTAGTACTTTTCGTTGTGAAGCTTTAGTGGTTCTGTCTCGGTACCATCTGCCAAAATGATTTGGTAATAATTTCCTTTTTTGACTACATGGTAGTTGGTAATGATATAACCGCTTTTAGTAAGAATTGTACCAGAACCATACCCGGTTTTCGCAGTTAAATGAGGTTTTTTTTCGCTTTCAATTTTATAGGTGATTATATTTACAACGGATTTGCTATTTTTTGAAGCGGCATCGATGAACGCTTTGTTAAAATCCTCAAATGAGGTTGTTCCGAAATTAGACGTGCCCCCGAAAAACGACACGATGGTAATGATTATGATGTTTCTCATAGCGAAGTTAACTTAGTAAATATTGTTAGAATGTCAATCGCTTCGTTATGGAATTTTAATACAATCTTCAAAATATCGCTTTGCTAAATCGACATATATCTGTTTCGCCATCTCCCACTCTTGGCGGTTGTGTTCTTTTAAATCGCCGAGTTCTTTCGATGGAATTCCTGCGTAGATTTTATTTGGTGGAACGATTTGTTTTCGCGTTACCAACGCACCTTCTGCTATCAGCGACCACTCCCCAACTTCCGAATAATCGCTCACTGTTGCGCGCATTCCAATAAGCGCAAAATCTTTTACAGTCGCATTGTGAATAAGCGCACCGTGACCAATTGTTACTCGTTTGCCTATTTGCGTAAGACCCATCGGTCGAGCGTGTATAATAACCCCTTCTTCTACTGCTGTTTCATCGCCAATAATAATAGTCCCATAATCGCCTCGCAAAATTGCACCCCATCCGATGTAACAATATTTTCCAATCCGCACATCGCCAATTATTTCAGCAGAAGGAGCAATCCATGCTGTTTCGTTAATTTGCGGTTTGCGGTCTTTAATGTGATAAATTGGCATGGTTTTCATTCCATATTTCAAGATTACCCATTATAGGTGGGTTGTCATAAATTATTTTGAACAGCGATTTCTTCAAGTATTTTATTTTTAAAAAAATAAACAACGCGAATGGGTTGTTTGCATTTAATGGATGTGTTTTTGTGAGTGTTCCAAATTGTAATTGTATTGAAGCTTACCATTAAAACCGTGCGTTTTCGCATATCCAAACGATTTGGGAAGTGCCGCTTGATCGTTGTGCTGCATCCGAATTAAATATAAAAAATATTTGCGTGAGAATAGTGGTTTTTTATAATCGCACTATATATGGTGATTTGTTTTGTGTTTTTTCCGATTTTTTGTTTGTTCATTGTGCTGGTGAATGCATTATTTTTAATTTGTTTTTGGGTATCATGAAACGCTTCGCGTACTAATTATATTCATCAGGGTTATTGCATGAGAGCGGTAATATTGGGCGCAGGTGTAGTAGGTTTTCAGATTGCTGAACACCTTATTATGGAGGGCAAGGATGTGGTTATAATTGAACAGAATATAGAACGCGCAAAATATTTAAGCGAACGGCTCGATTGTCTTGTCATCAACGATGAAGGAACAAATATTTCGTCGTACAAGAAGGCGGGCATGTCCGATGCTTCAATTTTTATTAGCGTCACAAATTCTGATGAAGTGAACATGATTGCCTGTGGATTGGTGGCAAGTGAGTTTAATGTACCGCTTAAAATCGCTCGCGTGCGCAATATCGATTATTCGAAATCCAAAATTTTGGGAAAATCGTTTCTCGGCATTGATCTGATAGTTAATTCAGAAGTAGAAACTGCACGCCAAATCGCCAATACCATTGCTCTTGGTGCAGACAGCGATGTGGTGTTTTTTGAAAATACGGATTTGCAAATGAGAAATATCGTCATAAACCATGATTCTTATTTTGCGAACAAAACTATCAAGGAGATTCGAAAAGCCATTAATATGCCATTTCTTGTAACCGGAATTCTCCGAAAAAAAGATTTCATTATTCCCACCGGTGATACTACCATACTCGAAGGCGATAATGTGTATCTGCTTGCAACGCAAAAGGACTTCACAAAAATATTTATCCAAGCTGGCAAAAAACAAGAAAGGATTGATCGCATTGTCATTGTGGGTGGTGGAAGAATTGGAGCGTTGGCATGCGAATATCTCATTAGAACAGGAAGGAGAATTACCATTGTTGAATCCGATTATGAACGATGTAAAGTTCTTTCTAATCGGTTCCCCGATGCGTTGGTCCTAAATGCCGATATTTCAGATGAAAACATCTTTCAAGAAGAAGAACTCGGAAAGCATGATCTTATCGTATGCGTAACGGACAATCAGGAACTCAATATGCTCATTAGCATGTACGCCAAAATTATGGGTATCAAACGTTCTATAGCACTGGTAACAAATTCAAGTTATCTTGCGATTGCGTCGAAACTGGATATCGATGTCACAATAAATCCAAAAATCAGTACAGTTGATGCGATTATGAAATTTATTCGCCGTGGTAATATCAAAAGTTTGCACAGCACTTTTAATGGGAAAGCCGAAGTGATTGAGTTTATTGTCAATGATAACAATCCGCTTGCTGAAAAACAAATAAAAGAAATTATATTTCCAACGAATTCAATTATTCTATCGGTAGTTCGAAACAGTACAAATATTCTGCCGCATGGAAATCTGGTGATAAAACCTGGCGATCTTGTATTGATGATTGCAGAGAAATCTTCTATCCCAGAAGTTGAAAAATTTTTGCAGGAGTGAGGGGTAAATTTTGAATCCCTTAATTGTTTTTAAAATTATTTCGATTCTCTGCCTAATACTCTCTGCGTTTATGATTATTCCGGCTGTAATTGCGTTTTTACATAAAGAGGATGAATCGCTGTTGAGTTTTGTATCAACCATTGGCGTGACAGCGTTTATATCGTGCATCGTGCTGTTTGCTACTTATCGGAAAAAAATTGAAATGCTTTCGACGAGGGATGGTTTTCTTCTTGTCACTTTGAGTTGGCTTTTGGCTTCGCTTGTTGGTGCAATGCCATTTTATTTTTCGGGTTCTATCCCTGCATTTGTGGATGCATTTTTTGAAACGATTTCTGGTTTTTCAACAACAGGTGCATCAATTCTTACCGATATTGAATCGCTGCCCAAATCGATTCTTTTTTGGCGCTCGCTCACGCATTGGCTTGGTGGCATGGGGATTGTGGTGCTTGCAGTGGCAATTTTGCCAATGATGGGGATTGGCGGTTTGCAGCTCATTCGAGCTGAGGCGCCAGGCCCAACAGTTGATCGAATCACACCGCGAATCACCGAAACAGCAAAAATCCTTTGGTTTTTGTATGTGATGTTTACTATTGCTGAGGCGCTTCTACTTATGCTTTGCGGATTGGATTGGTTTGATAGCTTTACGCATGCTTTTGGTACATTGGCGACTGGAGGTTTTTCGACGAAAAATGCGAGTGTTGGCCATTACAATTCTGCCTATGTTGATGCGGTTGTGACAATGTTCATGTTGATTGCGGGGATAAATTTTTCGCTTCACTACCGACTTTTTACCGGGAGGATTAGATCTCTCATGCGCGATTCTGAATTAAAGGTCTATTTAGGGATATTTTTGTTTTCCACGGCGATAATTGCATATTCGCTTTATGGACACACGTATACCGAAATTAGCAAGTGCATGCGCTTCGCAGCATTTCAGGCGGCGAGTATTATGACGACTACTGGATTTGCGAATGCTGATTTTGAACGGTGGGCAATTGCAGCGCAAGTGGTGCTTTTTATTCTCATGTTTGTGGGAGGATGTGCAGGATCAACTGGAGGGGGGATAAAAGTCGTACGCCTGGTCATTTTATTTAAACAAGCAATTAATGAAATGAAATTGCTCATCCATCCACGTGGGGTATTTACATTAAAAATCAGCGGTTCAATGGTAAAGAAAAACATTGTATATGCCGTTTCTGGATTTTTTTTTCTGTATGTTGCTTCATTGCTTCTCATCACGTCTGTGGTTGCTTCTGGTGGTCATGATATTGTTACGTCATTTACTGCGGCATTGGCAACTCTTGGAAATATTGGCCCTGGATTTGGGCACATCGGACCAACAGAAAATTATTCGTTTTTTCAGGATTACATTAAATGGTCGCTTTCATTTGCGATGCTTGTGGGGCGGTTGGAGCTTTATACAGTGTTGGTTATTTTGATGCCGTGGTTCTGGAAACGATGATACGATTGTTTTTCAATCAAAGATAGTTGTGGTTTTTTCTATATTTGCTGCTGATGGTGAATGATTACCAGTTATTGTAAAAACAATCGTGCAACATGTTTATCGCTATTTAATCTTTTCCCACACAAGTGGAGCAATTGCGACCTCACCTTGTGTGAGTGTCGAAACCCACTTCCATCCGCAGGTGGTAATATACCACTGTTTTAAGTTGCGAACATATACCCATTCGGGTGCATGCGCGCGAAGCGCAGCAACGAGATTGGAAGTGCGAGCTTTCCCTCTATAGACGCCAAAATCGTATGGGTTATCGGAATGCAGAACGAGAGTGTCGTTGTAGCTTTCTTTGTCGAGCCACACGTGAAAAAGCATCAATAATCCGTGAATAAAAAGCGTATCATTATTGTATGTAAACGATAAGTAG
>JAOAAF010000045.1:0-4030 GCA_026419015.1 Spirochaetota bacterium | reverse complement strand
GAATGGCGATTCCATTGATGCGAAGGGAGAATTGCGCTCGCTGCCCCAACTGCTTGCTAGGGCGGTGCGAATGAACTGCCATTCGGTAAGATTAAACGATTGATATAAATCGATCTGAGAAAAGAAAATTCCCCGCGCGGTGGTGTAGAGCAACCATTGGTCGGGTGCTACTTGTACGATCATGCAATCGCGGAAAAATTTATTGTACGGGGCGTTCATTATTATTCGATGATTACCCCAATTTATGCCATCTTTAGAAGTTGCATAGTGCAGTTTATGTGGGCTCCAAAACATGTGATATATCTTCTTATGGCGTATCACATGTGGCGCCCATGCTAGTTCATCGTTGAACATCACTGGATGGTGCTCGCGCATTGCGTTTTTCGGTGGAAATGCGTTACTTATGCCCATTGCGAAATATTTTTCTTCGTTGGGATTACCGTCTGTTTTCGATGTTATGCCGATAAGCCGCCAACTCCCGTGTGCATCCTGAAAGATCGTATGGTCATTCACATAATAACCGTATTTTGATGGTTTAAAGATTGGGCGATACGGTCCCACAATTTTTGGCCTGTATACAGAAAGTGTCTTTTTCTGGGAAAAAACTTTTGCATATCCGAGAATTGTTTTTTCCTTTGTTTTTTTTGCGACTTTGATGACTCGAAAATGCCCACCCCTCCCGCGGTACAAAAATGATCCGAATTGGGCTTTTCCAATTTGGTGCCATTTCCCATTTTGTTGCAATTGAATGAGGTATTCTTCGTTGTCGGGATCAGCAATCCAGCCTAAATGAATCCAGTTGTTGCCGCTAAGGGATTTTATTTTATACTGAGACTGTTTGGTGCGCACTTCTCCCTTTGGAATTGAGCCATAAAAGTCGGTTGAAAGGGGGATTTCCACGTACATGTATGTTGCAATTTCACCGACGAGAAAAAGCACTAACAGGGTGAGAAGAAAGCATTTGGATATTTTTCTCCATTTCATGTTTTATCCCTCGTAAAATGGATTTTACAATGCGATCTAAAAGCGCCTTATACAAAATTTCAAATGAGCACCGAGTACAAATTTCGTATTTTAAGGTGATTTGCATAGCTAATTTCATCGATGATGATCGTTATGTATCAATAAAAATATCTTTGGGCAAATTGCACCGTAATAATGTAAAAATGGTTCAATTCAATTCGTTTTAGAATAAAATGCGATTTTGGAAACATGATTGGTAATATAAGCAATCATGGCAGTAAGTCATCTCCACGGTTGCTTTGTGAGCGAATCGCAATCGATTACGTTTTGAATTGTTATTTTTTAATTTCCACTTTTTCTTTTGGAATCTTTTTTTGTTCCAATGGTTCAAGTATTATATTGATATCTGTTTTTTCAGGAGTTAAGAAATTGCCGCCAAAGTAATCAATTGCCCCTCCCAACACTACGAGAGGAGGAAAAAGACAACAAATATTTGCAAAGGCGAGCGTTTCTACTTTTCTTCCTAAATTCACTTCTATATCTCGAAATTGAGGTTTTTGAATAACTACTTTCCCATCCACCAGTTTTTCTTTGTGCATTTGTATTTTACAGGGTGAAATTCCTTCAAATATTTTCGCACCATTTGCCGCATATAAGGATACAGCGGCACCTTCGGGGGTTGTCTGCACAGAAATGCTTTTTTCTTTTACTCCAAACAGCGTGGCACAGTTGATTAAGAAAGCAACTGCTGTGCATATGGGGAATGAGATCTTCATTTTTGTATCTCCTTTTCAATTTAATTTATTTAATTTCTTTTTATCAAACGTTAAAAGAATAGAGCAAAAATTTCAATAAATTTTCTACAAGAAGGTGCGCACATAACTTAAAAAGTGAAATTAAGATTTAATTTGGTTTTCAACAACATAAGCTTAGTTATTTAAATTTTAAAAATTCAATAAAATATCTAATTCTAATATGAATTGGTTTGTTTTTTTCGTCCTCCATGAAGCTCAATGCAGATGAAGGCTGTTGCAGGCATCGAAAGAAACATGCCGATGCACCCAATGGCAGATTTCACCAGTTCGGAAAGAACGGGATTGTAATTAAATACGAGCATGATAGGCATTCCTGGTTCAAGTCGCATTGCAATTAAGAGTACAACCGGAAGCGCACTTCCCACATACGCAAAAAGAAGCGTGTTCACCGTGGCTCCCAAGATATCGGAGCTTACGGTAAGTACAGATTTAAACGCTTCGGTGGGCGAGATGCCCGGATGAATGCGGAAAATTTCTTCGGTTGCGGATGCAATTGAGATGCACACGTCGATGATCGCACCGAGCGCTGCGATGACTATTCCAGAAAGCGCGAGACTGCGCAGATCTATCTCAACACCAGACGCATAAAACACAGTGAGCATCTCGTTTGTTACAATGCCTGAAAGGTGCATAAGCCATCCAGCAAAAATCGAAAGCAATGTGGCAAGAATAACGCCCGACGAGGCGCCCAAAATTGCCGCCAACGTTTTTCGAGTAAATCCCAGAATGATGGGAATTGTGGTTATGATGGCAAAAAGAGAAATAACGACTGCGATAGGAAGGGGAGATTGTCCGCGAAGCGTCATCGGAATGAGAATGTAAAATATTAGCACCACAGATAAAATAATCGAAAAAATGGAAAGTGCACCGCGTAGTCGCCCGACCGCAATGATGGTGATTGTCACCATTGCCAATATTATTGTGAGGCCAACGGTATTGTCCACATCGTAAATTGAAACGTACTCAACTTCGTCGACATTATCGCTTTTGGAGATGCCAATAAAGACGCGATCGCCGGGGCGGTAAAACATCTCCTTGGGAAGATCATCCTCACCCCGATATACAGAAACGAATTTTTCGCCCTTTCGTATACCATCGAGCACTGTCAAATGCACGAGTATTTCGACGCTGCGGGAATCTTCTATTTTTTTCTTTTCGATTTTTTCGACGCGAGCCCTCGTGTATTCACGATGGTCTGAATGGGTGGCGCGCTCGCGGGCAAACGCATTGACAATGAGAAGTGGTATGCATAGCGCGCTGATCATACCACTTCTCGCGATGCGGTGAAATATTATTGGTTTCATTTCCAGTATGTAGTTTATTTTTTTCATTGTCAATTCGTTTTTGAACCGTGTTTTGTTACAGCAATTTTTCGCGGTATTACCGAGGTAGCAATGGCAGCAAGCGCATTGACGAATACCACGGTATAACCGGTTGGCAGGTCGAAGCGGTAAGATGCTGCAATGGCGATGAGATTTGCCACGGTTCCAATTATCCAGGCTTTCATTAGAAGGTATTTTCCGCCAATCCGAAGCGACATGAGAGCAGGGGAAACCAAAAGCGCAAAGACGATGAGCACGCCTGCAAGCTTCACTGAACTCGTAACAGTTACCGCGAAGGTGGTAAAAAACAGCGCATCTTTCCAGAATCCATTGAGCTTTTTGTAGATGAAAAACAATGCTGTTCCTATTCCAAAGTAGATGAGTGCAGTTTGCATTACCGCTTCAAATGGAGTAAATAAAATATCAGATGCCATGAGCCGCTGAAATGCTTCCATCCCGTGCGCTGATTTCGACAGGACAATGTACACCGCAGAAATACCAAATGCGTACAAAAGGCCAATAAACGCTTCTAAATTTTCCGTGTGACGGGCTGCCCACGCAATGAGAAGCCCGCCGGCAAGCGCACATGCAAGCGAAATCGGATAGATGATCGAACCGTGAAAGAAAAACAGAGCAATTGCGGTGCCGAGTGCAGCCATCTGCCCGATTGCAAGGTCTGTGAAGATAATGCCGCGTCGAATGATTTCAAGTCCAAAATACGCATGAATGCCTACTAACACCAGTGAAAGAAAAAATGCCGTAATGAGAACATCGTTCATGGCACAAGCCTCCGTGTGATCGTTTCAAAAAGGGATACGATGTCGGATGCTTCGGATACCGCGCCGACATCGTGGGGAAGTATCACCATGGGGATGTTGAATTTTTTCGAAAGATGCCGCGTTGCATCATCGGGGTTGTATACATCTTGAA
>JAOAAF010000044.1 GCA_026419015.1 Spirochaetota bacterium | reverse complement strand
AGATGTGTATAAGAGACAGCCTTTAAACGCATCACCACAACTCCACTTTGTTCTTTTATCCTCCATTGATATGCAAGCTCTTCTGTAAGGTTTTTTACTGTGATACCTATATCATCAAAACGATCGAGTATTGGAAAAAATTCCTTCTTTGGCTCTGGCATCGTACCCACTGGAAGCGCGATTTCGAGATGTTTTCCTTCTCGAAAAATTGACGCTTTTACTGTTGATCCCGGTTTTTTCCATGCGATTAATTTTCGCAAATGGTGCACATCAGAAATATCGCGACCATCTATTTTCACAATAATATCTCCTGACTTTATATCCGAATTTTCAGCCGGGGATCCTTTCATAATATCCGAGACTATTACTCCAGTATCTTTTTCATAGTTAAACGATTTGGCGATCTCTCTGGTTACATCTTGAATGTATACCCCTAACCACCCACGAATCACTTTGCCATTTTTTATAAGCTCTTCCACCACCTGTTGTACCATATTCGATGGAATTGCGAACCCAATCCCGAGCGAGCCCCCACTACGCGAATATATTGCGGTGTTGATTCCAACCAACTCTCCTTTCACATTCACAAGCGCTCCTCCAGAGTTGCCGGGATTTATCGCAGCATCGGTTTGAATATATTCCTCATATTCTGCTAAACCAATATTTTGCCTGCCCGTCGCGCTTACAATTCCCATCGTCACTGTATGAGAAAAACCAAAAGGATTTCCTATTGCCATAACCAACTCACCAACTCGCAAAACATCTGAATTCCCCATTTTTATGGTCGGAAGATTTTTTGGAACCTCATCGATTTTGATTACCGCAATATCTGTAGCTGGATCGGCACCCACCACGCTACAGCGATATTCTCGCTTGTCGGCGAGCATTGCTTTTATATGCGATGCGTTTTTAATAACATGATTATTTGTCACGATGTATCCCCTCTCGTTATAAATAACGCCAGAACCACGAGAAACTCTTTCCTGCCGATTTTTGGGAGATGGAAGTTTTCCATCAAATTGGTGAAATGGAATTTCAATCTCTCCTGCTGATTTCAAATTCACATTGCGTTGCGCAGAGATATTCACTACGGCCGGCATAACCAGTTTCGAGATCTCCACTAACTTTTCATTTATGGCAAAAATCGATTGTTCTTTCGGTTGCGCAGAAGAATTATGACCAATTGCGACAAAGAGCAATATGCCTGCGATAATAATTATTCGTCCTGACGAAACCATACTGTTACTCCAAAGAAAACATTTTTATATAATATAAACCAAAAATTGCGTGTAAAGCGTTTTTTTATTAAATTACGAAAACACTATCGATTGTTATCACATTATAGAGACAAAAACTTTTCACACGCGTACCTTGCGATGTGAAATGATATACTTTTCAGCGGTTAGAAAACAAAGCCGCTCATTCTTTTTTGGATGAGGTATGTTCTTAAAAATTTCAAAATAAATTTGACATCACCGCATACACTTCTCTCCATGAGAGTAAATCCCAAAGGAGAAAACACGATGAAACGGTATATCGAAAAAGTCAACACGCTAATTGAATCTTTCCCATACATCAAAGAGTTTTATGGTAAAACCATCGTCATTAAATATGGCGGCCATGCGATGATCGATGAAGATCTCAAACGTTCCTTTGCTCTCGATATGGTGTTATTAAAATTTGTGGGCATCAATCCCGTCATCGTGCATGGCGGGGGCCCGCAAATAAATGACTTATTAAAAAAAATTAATATCCAGAGCGAATTTGCTGGCGGTATGCGCATCACCGATGAAGCAACTATGGAAGTAGTCGAGATGGTTCTCGTCGGAACAGTAAATAAGGAAATCGTAAACAACATCAACATGGTAGGAGGGAAAGCAGTAGGACTTTGTGGGAAAGATGGAGGGCTTCTCATTGCAAAAAAAATGTACCACATAGAAAATGGTAAGGAAATCGATATTGGACTTGTAGGCACAATAAAAGAAGTCAATCCCAATGTTATAGAGATTTTGGATAAAGACCGATTCATCCCCGTCATCGCTCCCGTTGCAGCAGATGAAAACGGTATCACCTATAACATCAATGCAGATACGGCTGCTGCGAAAATCGCTGAAGCATTAAAAGCAGAAAAGCTCATTCTACTTACCGACGTTGAAGGCGTAAAATCGAAGGAGGGTCTGATTTCCTCTTTGAGTAAATCAGACGCTGAAAATCTCATTGCTGCAGGCGACATTACCGGTGGCATGATTCCAAAAGTTCAATGCGCTGTGGAAGCCATTAGCAATGGAGTTGGGAAAGCACACATTATCGATGGAAGAATCGAACATGCGGTTTTGCTTGAAATCTTTACCGATGCAGGAATAGGAACAGAAATCGTCCTTTAAATGTAAAACGAAATTGAAATTTTTTACATGGTATTCGTATTGGAAATTTCTGTTATTTCCTTCTCAATCGATTTTTCTTCTATCTCTTGCCAAATGTTTTTAATATATTGCGAGGAAATTAAAAAATACATTGTAAGAGGGAATGTTGCAATAAATGAAAACACAATCGTATAGCTAATCCCAATAATATACTTTAATACATTAACAAAGCCAACCGAATACGTGGCAGGAGACACTGTTTGCGGGCGTGGAAATATTTGGGAGAGTATATCCGTAAACAACGATGACATTCCCAACCTATTAACCATCTCAGGTAAGGCATAATGTATTTGCCACTGCGCGGCTTTGGTAATTCCTGCTGCGTATCGAATTAAATAAAAAATTAATTGCATTGCAAGCAAAAGGATTGATATCGAAACAACAGCATAACATAACACGTAAAGCCACTTATGCTGAAAAATACGCTTTAACTTTTTGACTGTTTCCTTAATCGAGTGCAAGTCCCATACAAGAAGAGGAAAAACGACAAAAAGGCATACCCCACATAAAATGCAAATAAAATTAACAAAAAAAAGAGGAATTGTCAAAAGCGTAATAATTGCAGGGCCAACCAATGGAATATATGAAATAGCCGATATCCCAATTTCAACAAAAACGATAGCTAAAAAAATGATAATGAACGCCAAAGAAATTCCCAAAAAATAATGAAAATTTTTCAGTGTCCACTTTACATTTTCCATTCGAAGAGCGTTTTGTGGAGAATTTACAATGCCAAATATTGCGCTATACCCAGCCAGTACGACAGTAAATGCCAAAAATATTCCAACATTTTGAATTAAATAATAAAAAAAGTTTCTGGCAGGAAGAAAACCTGCCAAAAATACGAATAACAAAAAAATAGCAATGGCAATGCTCACATATGCCCATGTAATTAAAAAATTTTGCCGAAAATGTTTTAATTCAAACGTTTGCTCCCAATTTAATTTGTTTGTTCCCATTTTAGCTTTCCAAGTTACAAAAATTAGGTTATTGCTGAAACTTTATATAACAAAATTAGAAAAGGTTTGAAAAAAATCAAATACTTTTAACGTACTGTTAAGAAAAAGAGGGTAAAATGCAATTCATCGACACTCATGCTCATTTTGATCTCTGCTTAGAAACCCGCATCGAATCCGAAACGGAACTTGTGGGAAATTTAGCGACATTCAACATTATCCATGCTGTGCAGATTTCCATCGACACAAAAAATTTTTATTGGTCTTATAACTTTGCGTTACAGCATCGCCACTGTGGAATTCTCTTTACAATCGGCATCCATCCATCTTCATTAGCGGGGGCAAGAGAAATTCAAGAAATGGAAATGTTCACCACATCAGTAATGAACTCGAAAGATGCTGACCTTTTGTTTGGAATAGGAGAAACAGGTTTAGACTACTACAGACTTCGCCGCCCAAAAGAAGAACAGCAAAATTCCTTTGAAACTCAAATCGCTATCGCGAAGAAATTCGAGTTGCCAATAATCGTTCACTGCCGCGATGCTGCACGCGATTGCATAGCAATTCTAAAAAAATATGCTCCCCTTTACGGCATCATGCATTGCTTTTCTGAAAATGTGGAATATGCGAAAAAAATCATCGATGTTGGCATGCATATTTCGTTTGCCGGCAACATTACGTATAAATCTGCCCACAAACTCCACGAAGCCGCAACATACGTGCCAATCGACCGATTATTCCTCGAAACCGACGCACCGTTTTTAGCTCCAATCCCATTTCGTGGGAAAAGCAATCGACCACAATTCATCGCCCACACATACGCATACGTTGCTAAACTTCGGAATATTCCTGTAGAAACACTTGCGCATCAAATTGCAGAAAATTTTAATAATTTCATTGCGCGACATCCTAATCGAAAGGAGCAAAATCGGTGAATTCCAAAACGCTATATTCAGATTTCTTAATCATAGGGAGTGGAATTGCAGGTCTTGTATTTGCCATTAAAGTGTCGGAACTCGGTCTCGTTCACATTGTTACCAAAAAGAAAGATACCGATTCCAATACCAACTATGCGCAAGGTGGAATCGCATCTGTTTTATCTCCTGAGGATTCCTTCCAAAGCCACATACATGATACTCTCGTCGCGGGTGCTGGGCTATGCAACGAAGAAGCTGTTAAAATATTAGTGGGGAATGGGCCACAGCGAATATCCGAATTAGTTTCATGGGGAACGAAGTTTTCAATGAAAAGAGATAAAAACGGAAGGGAGATTTTTGATCTAGGTAGGGAAGGAGGCCACTCGAAAAATCGAATCGTTCATGCAAAAGATCTCACCGGACAGGAGATAGAACGAGCGTTGCTCGAAAAGATCTCTCATATAAGCAATATCAAAATATTTGAAGACCATACGGCCATCGATCTGCTCACCGAACATCAACTCGGGAAGGATGGTATCGGTTCTTCAAAAACTTGCTTTGGCGCTTACATATTAGAAAATGCCACTGGTGCAGTACATACATTCATTGCCCCCATCACAATGTTAGCAACTGGTGGAATTGGGCAAATCTATTTACATACAACAAATCCAGAAATCGCCACCGGTGATGGTATCGCGATGGCATATCGCGCAGGTGCATTGATAGCTGACATGGAATTCATTCAATTTCATCCCACCTCACTGTACCGCGAAGGGAAAAGCGGAAGATCCTTTCTGATTAGCGAAGCAGTTCGAGGAGAAGGCGCAATTCTTACAACTATAAAGGGAAAGCGATTTATGGAGGGGGTTCACCCGATGAAAGAGCTTGCCCCGAGAGATATCGTTGCAAGAACAATCGATAGCGAATTAAAAAAAAGCGGCGACAAATACGTGCTTTTGGATATTTCCTTCAAAGGCGAAAAATTTTTACGAGAGCGATTTCCTACTATCTATCAAAAGTGCTTGGAAGAAGGAATCGATATTGCGAAAGAACCAATTCCGGTAGTACCTGCTGCGCATTATTTATGCGGTGGGATTGTCACAGACACTTTTGGCAGGAGTTCAATAAGAAATCTCTTCGTGTCCGGAGAAACCGCATGTACCGGAGTTCATGGTGCAAATAGATTAGCCAGCAATTCGCTTTTAGAAGGGATTGTTTTTTCTCATCGCGCAGCTGAATACGTTTTTGCACACAAAAATTTAATCGTTTCAGAAAACGCAATGCCAAACTTCCCCTGCTGGAATAAAGAAGGAACCTTCGATCTTGAAGAATGGATTTTGATTCAACATAACAAAGAAGACGTAAAACGACTCATGTGGGATTATGTGGGAATTGTTCGATCAAATTTGCGATTACAGCGCGCACAACGGAGAATACGGATAATTGCAGAAGAAATCTACGATTATTATCGCAGAAGCACTATTACACCAGAATTAGTAGAATTAAGAAATTTAGTTACTGTCGCAGAACTCATCATCGAAAGCGCATTGCAACGGAAAGAAAGCCGTGGTTTGCACTATAACATCAATTATCCATCAAGCAAGGAAGAATTTCTCGTGAATATTATTTTACAGGCAAACTCACAATCTATCTTCAAAAAGCACTGCGATATTCACATCAACTGGTAATAAAAATTTAATAATTGAAATAATAAAATAAAAAGGATATTTAACTTTTTATTTTGGCAATAGCTTCGTCGTTCGTATTATATATATCGACAAAATCTGAAATGCCTACTGTATCCATCACCTTTTTAAAGTGATTTGTTAATCCTACAAAAATAACTTTACCATTGATATCTTGCAAATCCTGAATAATATTTATAAGAGAAGCAATGCCTGCAGAATTTATGTATTTCGTTTTCTCAAAATTAATTATTAAATTTGCCGGTGAATATTTCTTTTTTAATTCATAGTAGTTTTTCATTACATCGCTATCAGATTCTGATGTCATATCTCCCTCAATGATAAGAACCGGCATACCTTCAATTTCGCCTTTTGAAATCTTAAAGTTATCCATGAATGCATACCCCATAATGTTTTGGAAATGGATACAAATACATAAAATTAATGTATGTTAATGTCAAGTATTTCTTATATCCGATATTATTATGTTTCTCCCTGTCGCCAACATGCTTGACACAAAATTGCCCATTCATTACTGAAGAATTTCCTTTATGTTACATGGAAACCGCTTAAGCGCTGTGAGGAGAAAACAAATGGCACGAGTACTATCGGGCATCCAGCCATCGGGAAGTTTGCACATTGGCAACTATTTTGCGATGATGAAACGAATGATTGAGTATCAGGATTCGCACGAACTTTTTTGCTTTATTGTGAACTATCACGCAATGACCAGCCAACACGATCACAAAACGCTTTCGGACTCTCCCATCAATGCCGCTATAGATTTTTTAGCACTCGGGCTTGATCCTCAAAAATGTTTTTTTTGGGTACAATCGGATATTCCAGAGGTAACAGAACTTGCTTGGATTTTAAGCTGCCATACTTCTCTTGGCCTTTTAGAGAGAAGTCATAGCTATAAAGATAAAATAGCGAAAGGTATTATTCCAAATTGCGGTCTGTTTACTTATCCCGTCCTGATGGCAGCAGATATTTTGTTGTACAATGCGGAACTCATCCCAGTTGGGAAAGATCAAAAACAACACATTGAAATCACCCGCGACATCGCTGAGCGCTTCAACCTCGTATATGGAGAAACTTTCGTACTCCCTGAGCCAATTATCCCCGATGACATTGCGGTGATTCCAGGAATTGATGGTCAAAAAATGTCCAAAAGCTATGGGAACACAATTGACATTTTCGAAGAGGAAGACATATTGCGAAAAAAGGTGATGCGGATAAAAACAGATTCAACACCTATAGAAGCACCTAAAGATCCCGACAGTTGTAATCTTTTTGCCCTCTACAAACTTTTCGCAAGCCCCGAAAAAACATCTTCGCTGCGCGATCGATATCTCAAAGGAGGAGTGGGATACGGAGAAGTAAAAAAGGAACTCATTGAGCTCATTTATGAATATTTTGCACCTTTCCGAAAAAAAAGAAATGAACTTTTAAAAGATCGCGCATCAGTTGCTGAAATCCTTAAAAAAGGCGCAGACAAAACTCGACCAATTGCTGTAAAGACGCTTGATGAAGTAAAACGTAAAACGGGATTATATTATATTTAAGAGCTTTTCACATACCTTTTGAAAAATTCCTTTTCTGTAAGAATAGTAAGGAATTTTCCCATTTTTGCAATTTTAAAAATGCGTTCAATATTTTCATTTAAATTATAACAAATTAAATCTATCTTGTTTTTCCTCGTTATATTTTTAAATCTCACAAACGATACAATTGCCGCAGAATCAATATAGGTGCAATCTTTTAAATTGAATGCAATCGTGGATGGATTTTTTTCTATTTGTTTATAAAACACCATCTCCAGGTTATGCACCTGGTTGATATCCAATCGGCCTATCAGCGTGAGAATTACCAAGCCCTCTTCTTTGTAAATATCAATTTTCATTTCATTAGCAATTTAAATCGAAATATTTATGTTAAATAAATGATCTGCAGGACATTATAATTTAAAAAAAATTTCTAAGTAAAAAACCTTGTACTCATCTTATCGGTATGCACTGTAAAAAATATTGACACGAATTCAACGATTTTTACCATGATCAAGAATTAATTTTATTATATTATGAGGTACGATTATGAACAAAAACGTAGGTAAAGCAGACGCATACATTCGTTTTCTCATTGGTATTGCGTTATTTTTAAATATTTTTGCACTTAAAACCGGCGTGATTGGGACAATCGTTCTTCTCGTCCTTGGTCTCGCGATGATAATATCCTCCCTCATGGGATATTGTTGGCTCTATTCCCTTTTGAACATCGATACCTATAACCCAAAGCTTATAGAAGGCGAACCCAAAACAAAATCGCACCATTGAGTACCAATATTCTCATTTTGCATTATAAACAAAACCCCTTTAACCAGAGGGTTTTTTTAATTACTGCATTATCTATCATTTATTAAACAGTTCACAAGCTTTTTCAATTCTATCGAGCGGAATAATTTCACCATTGTACTGCGCTCTTTTAGCTTCATCATAATCTCGCTCTGCCACACAAACAGTAGAAAAACCTGCCCGCCCCAATTCCATAATACGGCGCGCACATTGTGCAACAGGGCGTATTTCTCCTGACAACGAAATCTCACCGAGAAAAGCTGCATGAGAAGGCAAAGAAACATTTTTTAAGCTCGATGCAATTGCCATCGCCACTGCAAGATCTGCCGAGGTATCCCGGACCACAAAACCACCTGCTACATTAATAAAAATGTCAAAATTTCCCAATGCGAATGACGCATGTTTTTCCAACACTGCAGTGATAAGCATCACTCGATTATAGTCGAACCCATCCGCCATGCGGCGGGGATTCGAGTAATTCGTAGGGGTGACAAGCGATTGCACTTCAAATACAATAACTCTGCTTCCCTCAATTGTTGCCGTAATTGCGCTTCCTGGAGCAAACGAGGGCGATGAATTCAAAAAAAGATCGTTTTTATTGCGCATTTCTTCAAGACCCTTGCTTCCCATCCGAAAAAGGCCAATTTCATTAATAGAACCAAATCGGTTTTTAAACGACCTTAAGATGCGGAAATCGCGAGAAAAATCACCTTCAAAATACAACACGGTATCGACCATGTGTTCTAAAATTTTTGGTCCCGCAATAAATCCATCTTTTGTAATATGGCCTATTAAAATGGCACAAAACGATTGTTTCTTTGCAGCATCGATGAGCGCAGCGGCAGATTCCCGTATTTGGGTAGGCGTTCCTGCAGAAGCAGGATATTCTGGTGTATACAGCGTTTGCACAGAGTCAACAATCAATAATTGCGGTTTTTCTTTTTCCATAAAGGCGATGATGTCCTGAGGATTCATCGCGATACTTATATGAATGCGATCGGTATTAATTCCAAGACGATCAGCGCGGAAGCGAATTTGCGAAGGGGATTCCTCGCCAGTCACGTATAAGGTTGGCACCAAACCGGCGATTTGTAGCGCCAGCGTGGATTTCCCTATTCCAGGTTCTCCTCCTAACAACACCACGCTTCCCGGCACAAGCCCCCCACCGCACACAACATCGAACTCTGCAATCCCCGTTAAAATGCGAACCGGGCCATCCACCTGTACCTCAGAAAGCCGCTGCAAGAGAGGTTGTGAAGAACTGCAGCGCTGTTGCTTCTGAATGGTATTCCACTCGGCACATTCGGGACATTTCCCATGCCAACGCGGCATCTTCGCACCACACAGAGAACACACATATATCTCTGTTTTTTTCCCCATCTAACGTTTCTGCCTTGGGAAGAAAAGCTTTGAAGGATCCTGATTTAGTTTATAAAATAAATCCTTCGCATATATCGATGCATCGCGCAAGTTGTTATATACTTCCTCATCGGAGATAAGCTTTCCTAAAGTTCCTCTGCCGCTTTCTATGCGATAAATAATTTTATTTAAACTACTCGTTGTTTCCGAAATTTGCCGAAGCGCAATTGAAATATCCTGTTTGTTTTTTTCCGAGAGTTCAGCCATATTTCTTGTGAGTTGATTTAGCTGATCCATAAGCTGCTGCGACTTCACCGTGAGAGTGCTAATCATTCCCCTCAACATCACCACCGATGCGCGAATGTCCCCGCGATTTTCAGAAGTAATCTTGCTAAGATTTTCAACAAAACGATTTGAGTTTTGAAAAATTTCTGCCAATATTTGACTCCCTTCCTTCTCAAGAAAGCCTTGGAAAGTAAGCATCATCTGATCGAAACTCGGCGGATCAATTCCATATACCATATCGCCATTTTCAAAAAACTCCTCAACATCGTACGATGGTGGCACAAACACATTTATATATTTTTCCCCAATAATCCCAGTGGTAAAAATAGCAAATTTTGTTTTTTTTATGAGTTTGTATTTTTTATCAATCCATATATCAACCTGGGTTTTCTCCCCACTTTGCTTAATATCGGTAACCTGTCCGATGGTTATGCCTCCCGCAATTTTCACCGGTGCGCCTTTTCTTAAATCGTTGAGGAAGCCGAAGTACACGCGAAGCGTATAACCCGATTGCGCAATGTTAATTTTTGCAAGAACACCAACCATCACAATAAAAATTGTGAAGCTTACCGTAACAAGCAACCCAACACGCGCTTCGTTGCTCAATTTCATTGCTTCCTCCTTCCATGTGAAAAATGGTATATTGTTTTCGAATTGTCAATACGATATTTCTCTCTCTATTTCAATTTTTTACAGAAATAAAAACGAAATTGTTCATTGCATAGTACTTGACATCTCAATTGAGTTTATTGCTAAATGTATTGAGCGCACAACTTCATCTTACATCCGATAAAGAAATATCTCCTCACTATGAAAGAAAAAATCCGCCTTGAAAACGTAAGAAAGTCCTTTGGACAAAAAGTTGTTCTCGATGGTATTAGTTTTTCAGTCTACGAAGGCGAAATACTTTGCATTTTGGGGAAAAGCGGTACAGGGAAATCAGTAATATTAAAACACCTTATTGGTTTTCTTAATCCCGACAGCGGTTCAATCTACATCGATGGGATAGAGTTTACTCATGCCGATGAAAAAACAAAAGAAAAAATTCGCACCAAATTTGGAATCCTTTTCCAAGGCGCTGCCCTCTTCGATTCTATGAACGTTTTCGATAACGTTGCATTTGGTCTAAGAAGAATAAAAATACCTGAAGAAGAAATCGCACGCATTGTTCCAGAAATGTTAGCACATGTAGGTCTTCGCGGTGTTGAACTAAAACGCCCTTCAGAACTTTCTGGTGGGATGCAAAAAAGGGTTGGCCTTGCTCGTGCGATTGCATTAAAACCGGAAATTATGTTGTACGATGAACCAACAACAGGAGTGGATCCCATAACTGCAGGGGCGGTGAACAAACTAATTGTCTATATGCGCAATACCTTTGCCATTACCTCGATCGTTGTCACACACGATATACGATCCGCATTGCGCATCGCTGACAGAATCGTAATGCTCCACAATGGAAAAGTTATCGCAGAAGGAAGTGCAAAAGATGTTCTTGCAAACAACAACCCAATCATTCGTCAATTCGTAGAAGGCAAGTCAAAACTCGATGCACATCCTTACGCTCATATGTAAAGAACAAACGAACATGACACAATTAGGCATTGCAAAATCATAATTTTTAATGTTAAAAAGCACAAAACCATTATCTTTTTCGATAAAAATGGTTGATGACAACAAAAATAATATTTTAAATGTTTTTAAGGCAATTTTTATTATATCGTTAAATAAAAGTTTTTGAAATTAAAAGAGCGAGATATTTTCGTAAAGTTGACTTTACGATGGAGGTTACATTATGCGAAAATTAATATTCGGTATTATCGTTTTCCTTGTTCCCCTACGATGCGCCTTGCTTAAAGGTTATTTTAGCCAAGAAGGAACACACATGCAAATGGAGTTGTCAGGCGGCATAAAATATGAAGGGTGGATTATTAAAGGGAAACCAAATGGGAAGGGAAAAGCCATCTTCCCTAATGGGAACAAATACGAAGGTGAATGGAAAAATGGCAAAATGCATGGAAAAGGCATATTCTCATTCGCCAATGGCGCAAAATACGAAGGCGAATTTACCGAGGACAAGCGCCATGGACATGGAAAGTATTTTTTTACAAACGGCAATATCTTTGAAGGTAAATTTTTAAATGATAAAATGGCCGATGAAGGAAAACTCATCATGCCCAATGGCGATGTATATATTGGACAGTTCAAAAACGGCGTTATTGAAGGAAAAGGGAGCATTCTATATGCAGATGGGAAAAAATACGAAGGGTTTTTTAAAAATGGGAAATTTGATGGCGAAGGCATTTATTCGCTCCCCAATGGAGAAAAATACATTGGTACATTCCGCGATGGAGTGCAGGAGGGAAAAGGAATATACTTTTTCCCAAATGGTGAAAAATACGAAGGGGATTTTTCTAAAGGTCTCATGCACGGAACCGGTGTGTATTATTACAAAGACGGGTCTGTGAGGAAAGGGAAATGGCTAAATGGCATTGCGGTTGAAAAATGAAAGCATCTACTTTTCAATTAACACCTATTCAAAAAGTTTTGGCCAGTTTTTTGCTATTAATACTAAGCGGTGCGACACTGTTAAAAATTCCTTTCGCAACCACCTCGCCGATAAGCTTTGTTGATGCCCTCTTTACTTCAACATCAGCGGTATGCGTTACCGGCCTCATTGTAAAAGATACCGCAAAGGATTTTACAATTTTTGGTAAAACAATTATCGCAGTACTCATTCAGTTTGGCGGTTTAGGAATTATGACGTTTTCCCTTGCGATGCTGTCCATGTTTCAAAAAAGCATTTCAATCAAATGGAGATTTGCGTTTGAAAATCTTTACAGCGATATTAAAAAAGTGCCAATTCGAAGCCTCCTTGCAAGAATAGTACTCTATACATTCTTTTTTGAAAGCATCATTGCGACAGTTCTTTTCTTTATCTTTTTATCAGACCACAATGCCAGTGCCGCTTTGGGGCATGCAATCTTTCACTCCATTTCTGCCTTTTGCAATGCGGGATTTTCCACCTTTTCAAATAATTTAGAAAGCTATAGAGGGAATATCCCATTAAACATTGCCATCATGCTTGCAATTGTCATTGGGGGGATGGGATTCGTTGTTATACACGAAATCCGAAGGCAATTTGCGTACCGTACTTTCAAAAATTTTTTTATTGGACTCTCTCATCACTCACGCCTTGTACTTATTACCACTATAATTTTAATCTTCAGCGGAGCAAGTATCATTTTTCTTTTTGAATCAAATTATTCAATGGCTACGTTATCAAATGGAGAAAAAATTCTTGCATCATTTTTTCAATCTATCACATGTCGGACAGCTGGATTTAACACTGTTGACATCTCAAAATTTCGCCAAAGCACACAGCTATTCATGATTGTGCTTATGTTCATCGGCGGTTCGCCCGGCTCAATTGCGGGAGGAGTTAAAACGACAACTGCCGCAATTGTAATGCTAATGATTATTGCTAAGTTTAAAGGTCAGAGGCAAATACTACTTTGGAAAAGAGCAATCGATGAAGATACAATCGAGCGCAGCATGTTACTCGTCATGCTATCGCTATTGTTCATTTTAACTTCGTGCTTTTTCATTATGGCAATTGATCTTTTCGACCTCACCGAACAAATGCTGAAAGTGCTTTTCGAAACGGTCTCTGCCTTTGGAACTGTTGGGCTTTCCCTTGGTACAACGTCAAAGCTCACAGATGCCGGAAAGTTACTCATATGTTTGGTCATGTTTGTTGGACGCCTTGGGCCTTTAACGCTCGTTATGGCACTTGCTGAAAGAAAACAAGAAATACAATTTCATTATCCAGAAGAACACATCATGATAGGATGAAGCTTATGAAAAAATATGTTGTTATTGGGCTTGGAAATTTTGGATTTACGCTCGCGAAAAGCCTAGTGGAAAGTGGATGCGAAGTTCTCGGAATTGACATTTCGCGCGATGCAATAAACGAGGCGAAAGAATTCCTCACTCACGTAATTATCGGCGATGCTTCAAAGCGAGAAGTGCTCGAGGCTCTTTCGCTAAAGGATTTTGATGGCGCAGTCGTAAGCATTGGCCAAAAAATGGAACCAAGTATTCTGATTTCATTATATCTTAAAGAAATTGGTATAAACCGCATCATCGTCCGCGCAATTACCGAAGACCATGGGAAAATTCTTTCTCACATAGGCGTAAGCGATGTAATTTTCCCGGAAAGGGATATGGCGTTGAGAATTGCGAAAACACTTGCGATGAAAAATGTTATTGATTTTCTCCCTCTCGGTGAAGACTATGGGATAATAGAAATTTTTCCTCCAAAAAAATTCCTCGGCAAAAGCCTTAGGGAATTGCGAATTCCCAATACCTACAATTGCCAGGTAATTGGACTAAAATATTTTCCCAAAGACAGCCATAACTTTATTGATGAAAAGATGTTATCAGTGAAAATGGCGCCTTCTGCTGACGATGTAATTCAGGAGAACATGATGATGATTATAATCGGGAAGTACGAAGATTTATCGAAGTTGCAATCGATTTAATGTTTAATCATTCCTTTCTCTTGACAATGGGAAACAAATAATTTCAACAACATAAAGAGATATTGCTGTTCATCTTCATCAATTCCGACGAAAAAATTTTTTCATTTTCTTACTCATTCAAATTTCATCGATAAGTCAAATGCCTGTACCGAATGCGTCAGTTGTCCCATCGAAATGTACGTGACAGGCAATTTCTTAAATTCCGAAAGCCGTTCAATGGTAATATTTCCCGAAAGTTCGACTTTTACACGTTTGCCAATGATCGCAAGACAATTTTCAATATCCGCCACCTGCATGTTATCGAGCATAATGATGTCAACTCCCGCTTCAAGCGCTTGCCTCACTTCTTCTTCATTTTTCGCCTCAACTTCGATGGGAAATCTACTTCCATGAACCCGACGTACTGCTTCCACTGCGGCTAATATCCCACCGGCTGCTTTAATATGGTTATCTTTAATGAGAATCATATCGTAAAGTCCATAGCGATGATTTTTCCCTCCCCCCATCTTCACTGCATATTTATCTATCACTCGAAGGCCTGGTGCGGTCTTTCTGGTATCCAGTATTTGTATGTCTGATCCCTCCAATGCTTTTACCGCTCTTGCAGTTGCAGTTGCAATGCCACACATTCGTTGTAAAAAATTTAAAACTGTACGTTCACCAATCAAGATGGAAGCAGCAGGGCCTGTAATTTCACACGCGACATCCCCACTTTCTATCGGCGATCCATCATCGATAAGTTGCCGAACCTTTACCAATGAATCAATTTCCCCGTATATATGCGATGGCAATCCCCCACTACAAAAAATTCCATTCATTTTTGCAACTATTTTAGCAGTTGCAGGTTCCGTGCCTACAAAGATCGCTGATGTGGTAATATCCCCATCGCCAATATCCTCTTTGAGAGCTAAACGCACTATCTCAATTACATCCGCCTTTGAAAGAGGCATTATTCCTCCTATAAAAATTATTTTTCACAAATATCCTTCCAACATGCACTTGTATATAATCGCAATGGTCAAACAAAATTTCCCGATATCCTTTTCTTTTTTTTGTTGAAAATAATTTGTTATTCTCGCATATACTTAACAAATCAAATAAGAAATTGAGTATGTCAGAAGGAAAAGACATTAGAAAAATTGAAAGAAGGGCAAAATCTCTTCTTTTAAGCAAAGATATTCCCCCTGAAAAAATGGAAATTGTTCGCACGCTTTTAAACAACAAAGCTTTGAATGATGAGGAACGCTATCGTGCAATTGTCGAACTAATCCACACTTGTCCCGACAAACCGGTGAAAGGACCGCTTTTAACCAGCATTGAACTTTTGCAAAAGAAAAAAGAGAAACAACACGATTCCACTGTTGAATCTGTTTCAATTACTCCCACTTTTTCAAGCATCCACATAAACGAAATCTACGATAAATATAAAAAATATGGAATTTTCAAGAAACGCTATTTAATCCGTTCAGGAAATAAGCTTGGATTTTGGTTTAAAAAGCGTCTAATCCCCACAAAAAAACTTTTAAAAATTTTAAGCGAATTAAATTCCTTTAAAGATCACATAACATCGATTGTTCATGATGTACTTGAACATATGCTACAAGATGACTCGTTTAACGAAATACAAGCGTTTAATTTTCTTGCGGCTATTCGAACTCACATTCCCCATATCACTCTCGCCCGATATTCATTCGATACAATAAAATGGATGGAACGGGAAGATTTCGAAAGAGAAGTAAAAGAATTCACAATTGGATTTCTTTCTTATTATCTTCTCCCCACAGAAACGAAAGAATATATCATTCACACATTCGAAAAAGCCATTACAACCATGGACGGCTATAGAAAAGCAGTCATCAATGAACGCGATACCGAAAGAATAAAAATAACAAAAGAAAAACAAAATCTCGAATCTGAAAAAAAGAAATACGCTGCCATACTTGCAATTCGAACTTTTTTCATTTCACAGCAAAACAGCGAATGCGCACTTGCATATCATCTCGAGCAAAAATACCGCATCCCTTCATTGCCATGGCTGATCGTTTCACTCCATGAAGCATTAATACTTCAGCGAAATACTACTTTGGAAGAGATAATTAGCTACTACAAAGCAAAACCAATCTCAGTAAAGGACTCCTCATATCAATACGATATCGCTGAGTTAAAAAAATACGGAAAGGACGACGAAAGCCTGCGAATGAAAAAGATTGAATCGCTCAAAGAAGAACTCCAATCATTCGAAGAGAAATACCTTTTTCTGAAAATGGAATACGGTGGGGAAAATCTCCTTTTGCGCTGTTTCGATGAGCAATGGCGTTTGATCGATAAACGTCGCGGTGATTCTTCTGAAGTATACAAAGTCGACTTTCTCATTTTTTTAGATGGCGTTGTAAACTATTTTAAAAACTTCTATCTCAAAATTCTTTCTGGAGATATTATCTTTTTTGAATCAGACTCCAAAGAAACTATAGAAGGAAGGATTTTCGATTCCTCATATTTCGAAAGAGAAATTAGGGACTTCGATGAGATTGCAAAAGAATTTTATTTTTTCCGTTCGAATAATCCAAACATGGCAATCACATATGATGAATTACAAAAGATTCTGAAAGGACAAATAAAATCGATGAATTCTGTCGGCGTTCTGTTAAAAAAAATTGGCGGAATATTTTACCGATTTGCAAAAGGGCTTCACGAAGTCATTACTGGTCACAAGAAATGGCTACACTATTCCCATAAGGCAATTGAGATGTCAATACTTCGAGTACCACTCGACAACAATGCGAGAGAATTGGAATTAAAAGATGGATTAAGAGCAATTCCATACAATGACTGCCGCTTTAAAGCCCTGCACGATATTACTCCATTATCAAAAAGCTATGCGGGATATCCAATAATCAATAAAGATCTCAACGAAGGGTTGCTCATACTCATCACTGCATTTTGTTATCAAATTGCATACGAATGTGGAAGCGATGAAATTATTGCAGATCTGGAAGAAAGAAAAAAAATACTCAAAACGCTAAGAGAGTTGGCAGAGAATACATGAGAACATCATGTTATCTGAAAATTATACGCATTTCTCTTTTTACCTATGTGCTTCTCAGCCTTAATCTCTTCTCCCAAATTAAAACTGTGTTTCCCTCACTCCATGCACAAACTGTTCCCAAAATATCGATTGGGCTTGTAAAAGGGAGATTTGACCAAATAGAACAGCTACTTGACTATTATAAAATCCCATATGAATTAATCCCATTTAGCGATCTTGAAAAAAAGTACGCATTAAAAAAATTTCACGCCGTGTTTTTCCCTTGTGGAACAGGTCGATCGCTCGAATCGAATATCAGCGTTTCTGCAAGCGGTTATCACATTCAACAAGTTCAGCTAAAAGATCTTCAAAAAAAAATTAATATGAGCGCATTGTCTGAAAACATACGAGAGTTTATCGAAAATGGCGGTTCAGGATATTTTTCAGATTTTTCAATCGATTTAGTCCAACGCACGTATAACTGCTTTGAGTTTTACCACGATTTCCCAAATCTCGGGATTTCTGGAAAGTATTCTATCAAACTTTCAGAGCTATTACATTCGGCGATAAATAAAAAGAACATCGATGTCTACATGCCCCACGAAGGATGGGTTCTTATAAAAAGAGTAAACAATGGGAATACATTAGCTGAAGGAATAGCAAATACTCCGAAAGGCGAATTAAACGCAATAATAATATCGTTATTAACACGAGGGAAAGGCGAAATCATTTATTCAAGTTACCACTCTGCGTCAAAAGGCGATGAGATCATGCGGGCGCTTATATATCGAATATCGAAAAAATCCTATCTCTCCTATCATATGGATGAGATAAAAAAATGGAACCAAAATCCAACAAGCGAAATAATCGATGCTATACTACCCGGAGAATCTGTTAGAACGCATCGCCTCACGCTTACGAAAGGTAATAATACAATTTACTTTTTTGCCGAAAGTGGTTTTTTTCAAGTTGACCTATTTACGAACGCGAAACAACTTGTAATATCTAAAGATACAGGGAAGAATATTTTTTCTATTGACGTTCACGCTATCGATCCTGGAGAATACTTTCTATCAATATACGGGAATGGCAATTATCTATACGTTCCATATGCAATTGTCGTGGCTTCTGGAAGGCGCATAATACCTTATATAACTCCAGGACGTGTCCTGTTAGGTATTCTCGCTCTCTTTATCATTTCGGTTATTATTACAACTTATCAGCTTTCTCATCCGAAAGAAATTGCAGGGAGAATTCGACGTTAAGGAACAAACAATGGGGAAAATAATTTCCATCTCAAATCAAAAAGGGGGAGTTGGAAAAACCACCACAACCATTAACCTGGCAGCATTTATTGCTGAAAAGGGACGCAGAGTTCTCATCATCGACATCGACCCCCAAGCAAATGCAGGTTATGGGCTCGGCATTAACGTTGAAGAAATAAATTCAACTATTTATGAAGTGCTAATAGGCACGATCAATATTAACGATGCGATATTCAAAACCTCGATTGAGAATCTTTTTATTGTACCTTCAAATATTCATCTTTCCGGTGCACAAGTTGATCTCCTCGAAATGGAACAGCGAGAATTTATATTAAAAAACGCTGTAAAACCAATAAAAAATGATTTTGATTTTATTCTGGTCGATTGCCCACCTTCTCTTGGAATACTTACTGTCAACAGCCTCGTTGCCGCTGACACGGTACTTATCCCTCTTCAATGCGAATATTATGCACTGGAAGGATTAAGCCAGCTTTTGAAAATCATAGCCATGGTACAAGAGAAACTTAATCGAAATCTACGAATTGAAGGTGTATTGTTGACAATGTACGATTCTCGCACAAACCTTTCGCAACAGGTGGTAAATGACATACGGGAATTCTTCAAAGATAAGGTTTTTTCAACTATCATCCCGCGCAATGTCAAACTCTCAGAAGCCCCATCTTTTGGCAAACCAATCAATTTATACGATCGGCATTGCGTGGGAAGCGAAAGTTACGAGAAGCTTGCCATTGAGGTATTAAACAATGTCAAATAAAAAGCGCGTTTTAGGCAAAGGTCTTAGTGCTATCATCTCTGAATCAGCAAAACCCATTGATGAAATGGAATCGCTATTATCGAACGATGCGTCGCGAATAATTGAACTCGATGTCAATACCATTAGCCCAAATCCCGATCAACCGCGGATGCATTTTAATGAAACAGAACTTTTGGAACTCGCTGAATCAATAAAATCAGTGGGACTTTTGCAACCGATACTTGTACGAAAAACGGCGAACGGCTATTCGGTAATCGCCGGTGAAAGAAGGCTTCGAGCGGCAAAACTCGCTGGCTTTTCTAAAATAAAAGCAATTGTCGTTGATGCTGGGGAACAAGAAAACCTCACTTACGCACTAATTGAAAACATCCAGCGGACAAACCTCGATCCTATCGAAGAAGCAAAAGCTTACCGATTGCTCATCAACCGGTTCAAACTGAAACAGCATGAAGTCGCAGAAAAAGTAGGCAAAGATCGCGCAACGATCGCAAACTCGCTTCGCCTCCTTTCGCTGCCCGAGACAATACAGCACGCTATTTCAGAAGGCAGGATTAGCACCGGTCATGCAAAGGCATTGCTCTCAGTGCCAGAAAATAGGCAACTCGAACTTTTTCGCGAAATAATAAAAAAAGGCCTTTCAGTTCGAGAAACCGAAAAACTCGCATCTTCGCTTTCACACGAAGGGAAACACAAAAAGAAGAAAGAAAAGAATCCTCATATTAAAAAAATGGAAGAGATGCTGATCTCAATTTTAGGAACAAAGGTAGAAGTGAAACATTCAGGGAATCGTGGTAAAATAGAAATATATTACTATTCATTAGACGATTTTGAACGCATCATCGATATATTAAAATAAAAAATATCATAAAAGATCATCTAAGCACAAATAATCGTCGCAATTTGTGAAGAATGCGCTTACTTTTCAAACAAACGCATTTATCCGCAAATTTAACATTTATACGAAATACGATGGGCACAGCCCTTCTCATCGCACTGTGCCCATCGGAAGCTTTGAAAACGTTTTGTCCAACTTTTAATTATTCCCCCGTAAGTTCGTTTTCGTTTACCATAAAATTTTCATCGCGTAATAATTTATCCTTCCATGCAGTCGTCACTTCCGCTTGGCGTTTCACTAGCAAAGTCTTTTCAATGCGCTCTCTTGCTTCGCTATATGGCAAAATCATTTTTTGATTTCTCCCCCCAATTTTTTTCATCGTGTAATAGCGTTTATCTTTATTTTTTTCATATTCCTCTCTAATTTCCTGTTCAGAGATTTTAATATCTTTGGTTCCAATATACTTCATATATTCTCTCGCAAGTAATCCCTCAAGACGAATGCTTACTTTTTTTATATAATCGGGATCGCGATTAATACCCTTTTGTTCAGCGACACGCTTAAGCAGCGTATAGCGCAACATGCTCTCTGCTAAACGCTTTTTTTGTTCATCAGTGATTTTATTTCTTTCCTTCGAATCTTTAAAAATCTTATTTGTAATAACATCTATTCTCTTCTCTAAATCGCCAACAGTGCATACCTCATTTCCAACTTTAAACAGCACCGCATTTTTATCTTTTTTCGTTGTATTCTCAAGGGAAACGATTACATCTGGAGCATTTTTGAGCGAAAGTATATAATTTTCGTTTGCTTCTCGGGCCAATTTGTTTTTCAAACGGGCAGCTTGTATTTTATTACCAACGATATCCTCAATATTTCTCGATGTGAGTGTAGTCTTTTCTTCGACCTTTATAATTGCAACCGAATTGCTTAACCGAATTGGCTCCTTAGAATATTGACCAACGGGCAATTCAAAAGCCACTTTCGCCAGAGGTGGTTCTAACATCGAACGAACTACATATCCAACCTCACCGCCTTTACTTTTCGAAAAATCTTGTGAGTGTTTTTTCGCAAGTTCTTCAAAACTCTCACCCGCGTCGAGCTGTGCAATAATTTCTTTTGCTTCCTTAATTGCCTTATCGAATTCTTTTTCTAACTCAGCACCCTTTAAATCGACGCGCTTGTTGTTCACCATTGTAAAATTTTTTACATTCAGAACTATCTGTCGCAGCTTTACCGCCGGCTCATTGAAATCGGGTTTATCGCCAACTTCTTTTTTCAACACCACGGATATCAGTTGAGACTCAGTGGAAATATCTGCCATCGCCTTAAATTCTTCGCTTTGATCGAATCCAATTTTCTTTGCTTCAGCAGCTGCAAGCCTCCATAATGCCATTGTTTGCAATTTATTAATTTGTTGTTTTTTCTTTTTTAAGATACTCTCTCTATTAATATGATGTGCATCGAGCCACTCATGAAACTCACCCCGCGTAATTTTTCCACTATTATACGTCGCGAGCACATCGCTGTCTCGCTTACAAAAAATTCCCAAAAGAATTACAGACATAATACAAATTAACAATGTAGCTTTTTTCATTTTTCTCTCCGGACCAAATAAAATATCTACAAAACATTCTCCTATCATTTATTTAATAAAGGGAGTGACTGTCAATTCTATTTTTTCTATACACAGCCGGCAAAGTTAAGATAATTCTAATTGACATTGCAATTTGAGACTATTATTTTACAACTAGTTAATTAAATTTTATCATCAATATATAAGGAGGTTTCGTAATGTATCGCATAAATATTGCTCTATTAAGTGGAGTACTTTTGTTCATAGCCCCTGCTCTTTATGCGGCCGGAGTTGGGAGTATAATGGGTGGGCTAAGCACTGTCGTACCCGATGGCCCTTTTGATGCGAGCAGAAATCCTGCTCTTTTACCTTTGTTGATCAAAGAACACAGCATTGGATATGATGCCATTTCTCCTGTGCATCGCAGTTATGATGCTTCTGGTAATCTCGCTGCAAATATTACCGGTATTACCATTGGTGACACGGTGCTTTCAATTGAAGATTTCGATATCATTGCCGTAAAAGGGGCTCTTTCCTATGCATCGAAAGTTGGAAATGTGGGCACTTTCGGTGTGGCAATTAAACCTCAGCTTACAACGCAAACGCCTACTGGTGAATTCTCAATCACAGTTACTAATCCTTTTTCCGGAAAACTTTCATCGCAACAAAAAATCGAACAGATTGAAACCAACAATGAAATATATCTCGCTTATGGCATTCGGTTTGCCCAAAACGTTACTGCCGGAATTCAGCTTTCTGCACAAAAAAAATACGAATGCGAACGCAATCTATCATCAACATACCAGAATGGTAGTTTTAACGCGGGTGGCGGTAAAATTGATGAGAGTTGGCAATACACCGGTATGGCATCAATGGGACTTTTGTATCATGCCGATTGGATTCAGACAGGGATTATCCTCTCCAGCGGGCGATATGGGTGGCATCGGCATGCTCTTTCTGAAAATGAATCGAACCAAAGCGATCCTTCCGAGAGTTTCAATGTGAGCGATTCAACTTCATTTCACGGCCGTTATTGCGAAGGGCCCAGCGCATTGGTGGGAATATATGCCAAAATAACGCCCACTTTTGCCTTTGCTGTGGAAGGTGGATATCAAATCCCTCTGGAATATACCAACAACGCAATTTCGCGCGTAGAAAATTCAATTGAAGAAATCGACGAAGATATTGAAATTAAAAACGTCTATGTTGTCGGTGGAGGAATTTCCTATACAATCTCGAATTCTCTCACATTCGCGGCAGGATTGCATTATGTTAATTTTCATCGCAATTCGACTCAGGCAAATTCGAAAGAGAAAATGAATCGAAACTTTGAGCTCCAGCAATATACAATTACTGCTGGGGTTGATCTCCTCTTAATAGATACAATCCATGCTATCCTTTTTGCATCCAGCGATATTCAAAACATTGCCATGGAATTCTCGACCACTTCTTCGAATAGCAGTCTAACAATGAATCTCGATATCACAAATGTTTTGTACTCAGTTGGAATTGGGATTGTACACCACTTTTAAATCAAGAATGTGAATGAAATGATTTTAATGTATGCGGTTTTACCGCATACATTTTTTTACATTTTCACTATTCTAAACTTCCTCAAAAACTTTACTCGTTCACCAATTGTTAAAAATAGATTAAAACAACCAAAGTTTCTCACACCCCCTACCGACAACACTCTCTCCCATTTGCACTCAAACCGCACATCCGATCTTTTTCTATTTGTATGGTAGTATGATGAATATTGTATCGCACACGCAACATGCTATTAATCCGCTGAATAAGATCATCGGTATTAAGGAGCGAAATAGCATCATCGAGGCACACATGGCATGATAAAAAAACTTCCGATGAACTAACCGACCATATGTGAAGTCCATGAACGCTTTTAACCCCACTTATTTCTTCAAGGCTTTTTTGGACTGCTGTCACATTCATTCCACGCGGTGCACCTTGCATAAAAATCCGCCACGATTCGCGGAGAATCCCAAATGAACTATATGCGATCATACCCACGATTGCAAGTGCCACAACCAAATCGAGCAGTGCAATATTCCAAAAACCCATTAATATAGCCGTTATTACTACCGCAACAGACGAAATGGTATCAAAAAAAAGATGAAGAAATGCAGCCTTCATGTTCAAGCTTTCATGTCGATGTTCACGAAGCAACAGAATCGATATTGCATTTCCTCCAAGACCAATAAGGGCAACGAAAAGCATGATATTGGTTTGGATGGGAGTAGGATGATAAAATCGCGCAATAGCTTCATGGATAATATATGCACCCATTACCACGAGAATAAGTGCATTGACCAACGCAATTGCCA
>JAOAAF010000043.1:16107-24408 GCA_026419015.1 Spirochaetota bacterium | reverse complement strand
CATGTTCATCGATTACCCATCCCAAAGGCAATTCCTTCCCAAGGCGCTCATATACCTCTATTTTGCCACGTTGGGTTAAGGAAGTTGCACAATCGAGAAGAAATGGAAATTCCTCATCGGTGGGAATTCCAAAAGTGAGGGGGTTTGTACCAAGCATGTTTTCAACGCCAAATGTTGGGGCAACAGATGGTCTGGCATTTGTTCCTGTGATGCCAATCATCCCCGCTTCAACGGCTTTTAATACATAATAGCCTGCAATTCCATAGTGCGTAGAATTGCGCACTGCGACCATTCCTAATCCACAATCGTTCGCTTTTTCAATTGCCATTTGGTTTGCGCGCTTCGCAATAACCATTCCCATGCCATCGTGACCATCGACGACTGCTGTCGTTGGGGTTTCCCGCACAATCTCAAAATTGGTAACGGGTTTTTGAATTCCTTCTTTTATGCGATCATAGTAGATTGGCTTTAAGCGATTGACGCCGTGGGAATCAATTCCAAGCTTATCTGCCGCTATCAAAACATCGGCACAGGTTTTTGCATCTTCTTCGGGAACACCAAGCTTTTTAAAAACTTCTATAATAAATTGTTCCACAAATACAAAGTCAAGCCAACATACCTCTTCCATAGCCGACTGCATGCGCATTGTCAAAATGAAAAACTAAATGACCGCTTTTCAACACGAACAACCGCTTTCGCAATCATCTCCATGCCCCAAACACCCTGAAGAATATTTCGGTTCATCGTTAATATCCATAATCTTGATATCAAAATGAAGCGTTTTACCAGCTAACTGATGGTTGAAATCCAAAAGAACGGTAGTTTCGCTTACTTCCTTAATGGTAGCAGGCACCTGAACCCCGCTTTCGAGTTGTACGCCAATAACCATTCCCGTTTTTGGCTCAAAATACTTTCTTACCTCTTCAATTGGAATTGGCTGAACCATCGCATCGTTGTAAAGTCCATATGCCTCTTCGGGAGGGATGACGATGTGCTTTTCTTCATTTATTTCCATTCCTCTCACCGCTTTATCCAGTCCTTCGATAACTGTCCCGGCTCCCACTTCAAACTCAAATGGTACTTCACCAGTACAACTATCGAACACTTCCCCGTTATCTAATCTGCCGGTATAGTGTATTGCGACAAAATTTCCTACCTGAACCATTATACTCTCCTTAAACGTAATAATGTATTGTGGGCACCGGGCCCAGCAATGGCAACTATATCTGGATATTCGCAAGCGTCAATTGGTTTTTTTATTTCGACTCGCAGTTGGAGCGCTTTTCTTAATATCGTTTCATTCAATCTCAGGATATCGCGAACCAATACTTTTAATCACCTCAAGCGAATCAAAAAAAGCTTCGAGCATTTCGGGATCAAAATGCTTCCCGGCTTCTGCACGCATGGTCTGCAACACCCTGTCCTCGCTCCATGCTTCCTTATACGTTCTTCGCGAGACGAGCGCATCGTACACATCCGCAATTGCAACGACGCGCCCAAAAGGTGGGATCTCTTCGCCGCGTTTGCCACGCGGTTTGCCGTTTTTCCCCTCATACCCGGGAATAACGGTACCCGTAATTGGATTAATATGACCTGGATATCCCATGCCATCCCATCGCTCATGGTGATTGAGGGCAACAATATACGCTGCTTCATCAAACATAGAAAATTTTTCTGCAAAGAGCCGAGCCCCAAGAAATGTATGTTGCTTCATAATCTCATATTCATCGTCATTTAACCGAGCTGGTTTTTTTAAAATGATATCTGAAATGGCAACTTTCCCAACATCATGAAGCATTGCTGCCATTCTAAGCACATCGCGATTTTGATTAATTTGTTCTTCACCTACTCCGTTTTTTCGTGCCCAGCTTTCGTAAATCTCAACAGCATACGCAGCAACGCGGTTTACATGCGCTCCCGTTTCGCGCGGATCTCGCAACTCTGCCATGCTAATCATCCGCAAAAGCAACGCACGAGTCATTCGAGCTCGCTCGATCGCAACTGCCGCATTGTTCGCAAAATATACGATAAATGGCTCATCTTCTTTCGAAAACGAAACTATTTCCCCTTTCTCGTTTTTTGCATTGATGAGTTGTAAAACACCAACAACCTCACCCCTATTCGACTTTAATGGCACAGCGAGCATTGATGTTGTTTTGTAATGCGAAATTTCATCATACTGTTTGCCAAATCGATATGGGGCACGCTCAGGGATATTATATGCATCACTAATATTCACCAACTCGCCGTTGTTCGCAACATATCCTGCAATGGTATCGTTGTTAATTGGAACTGTAAAAGTTGAATAGATGAGTTTTCTCCCCGCTGGAAGCTTTTTTTGAAGAGTATCGTTTTGATTGCATAAAAACTTTAATTTGCCATCTTCAACGACATATACCGAACCTGCATCCGCACCAGTAAATGCACGCGCTTTTGATAAAATATGTTCGAGCAGGATATCGAGATCCTGTACTGTGGTAATTTCATAACCGAGTTGGATTATCTCGTTGAGTTTTTCTTTTGTGTTTAACATTTCTCGCGACAAAGTATTTAATTGAAATCGCCATTACAAAAGCCTTATTAATTGCTCACGCGCTTTTTCGTAATTTGGATGATTGGTAATTTCGTTTACGAGTTCGATATAGCGAATAATCCCTTCCCGATCGATAATAAAAATTGCACGTGCGAGCAATCTAAACTCCTTCACCACAACTCCATACGCATTTCCAAAAGAAAGGTCGCGATGATCCGAAAGCGCAATGAGTTTATCAATTCCCTTCGTTGCACAAAACCTTCCTAACGCAAAGGGAAGATCCACACTTATATTAAGAATCCGTACATCATCGGAAAGCGAATTCGCCTCAGTGTTAAAACGCGTAGCTTGTAAATCGCACACAGGGGTATCCAATGAAGGAGTAACGCTTATGAGTACAACTTTCCCCCGAAAATCCGAAAGGGATACTGATTCCAATCTGGAATTGAGCGCGGTAAAATTTGGAGCAACCTCGCCAACTTTCACCTCATTGCCAATAAGCGTCACTGGATTTCCCCTCATCGTCACAATTCCTGCTCGTTCCATTGCCCATCCCCTTTCCATAAATTTTATACAATTCTATCATTAAAAAAACAAAAGTTCAAAATATTTTTTCATTCCATAAGATTGAATGTCATCCCCGCCTCTTTGTGATAAATCTTTGAATGTTCAATTTTAATGCATTTGCTTTGTACCGCTTTTAACCCCGCATTGCGCGCTTTTTGCGCAGCTTCTGGATGCGAAAGGCCAAGTTGCATCCATACTACCTTCGCACCAACTTTTATTGCCTCTTCAACAATCGATGGGATTGCCTCCACGGGTCGAAAAATATCAACTACATCTACCTTCTCAGGTATCGATGTCAGATCAGGATAACTCTTTTTGCCAAGAATTTCTTTCTTTAAAGGATTCACCGGGATCACCTCATACCCATGTTCAATGAGATATCGCGCAACGCGGTTGCTATCCTTTTCGGGATTATCTGAAAGGCCAACGATTGCGATCGTTTTTGTATTTTGCAAAATTTCCGCAATTTCTTCCGCAGGTGGATTTTCATCTGGCATTGGGCATGTAGTTTGTTTATCCATCAAATTTATCCCTCCCTTTTTGAAAATCATTTTTACAAAAAATCATGCACAATGAATGCAGCAATGCATGACGAGAAACCCACACCAATGGTGGGAGCAACAAAAGATATAGAATCACAACTGCCTCGGCGCATTCGAAGGCATTCGCAATTGCATACGCACACGGCAAAACTGCCAGAGCAACACTCACCACAATCAGTAGCCCTATTACGCCTTCGCGTTTCCTTTCTGCGTAGGTTCGCATGCCCATGCGAATGCCCAAAAGCCTTTTCGCTTGCAATCGCAAAACTATTGCAGCACATGCAAACGCAAAAACTGCTGCACCATATGCCTTTAAAAAAACGAGTATGGATTTCACTGCATTCAGGCGCTTTCAAAAATTATCCTATCGTCATCTGAACCGACGAAATCAATCACTTTTTAAGGAGACATGCGTAGAATACGGCACAAATTGCAAAGTAATCTTTACGATTTCAGGCCAATTGACAGTGCGAACCGGTGGGCCCCATGTTCCATAACCGCGCGATACATACACATGAACGTGGTTTATTTTCCGATACCCATACGGCACTTCATAAATTTTTTCCACAATATAATTAATAGGCCATAACTGACCATTGTGCGTATGTCCGGAAAAAATTGCAACGACCTGCTGCGGAATATCTTTATTTACATAATTTGGTTGATGATCGAGAACAATCGCAGGATATTCTGGCATCGTATCTTTTAACAGTTCTTCTATTGGTTTTCTATGCTTCCCACCAAACTTCGGTGCCGTTTTGTCCTCTCTCCCAACGACATAAAAAAGATTATTAATCAAAATCGATCGATCGCGTAAAAACACAATTCCATGTTCTTGCAAATATTTCACCGCATTTTCAACCCCTCCAATATATTCGTGATTGCCGGTGACCGCATAAATTCCGAATCTGCTTTTAATCGATCTTAATAACTTACCAAGATTTTTCTCAATTACAGGCTCTATATCTTCATCCACAATATCCCCCGCAAATAACACCACATCGGGATTTAACGAATTTACTATCGAGACCAATTTCTCAAGCCGCGAATTGCTGATGATTACTCCTAAATGGATATCGCTCACCAGCACAACTTGCATCGTCTGTGAGAATCCCTTTTTATGGGGAATAGTTAATTCCAGATTTGTTATCTTCGGATTGCGCGCAACCCAGTAGCCAATCCCTACAATGCATAATGAAACGCCAATCAAAAACAGTGCAACGACCTGACGTGCGAGCAATGCATGGGCTCGCAAATTATCAAACAAAATACCTGTTATCTTTGACATGAGAAAAACAATATCAGTGCACAAAAAGCCTAATAATAAATACAAAAAAAAGGCGAGCCAAAATGAACCTATCCAAATAAGCGCATCGCTTGCCTTACATATTGCCGCTCGTTCAAGAAATCGCCCTGCGATGTACGAAGCAGAAAAAACAAGGAAAATAACTGTGTATAAGTACCGAAACCAGCTTTCGCGTGGAATGGCATGGAGCAAACGAACATAGATATAGTAATTCCCAACACCATAGGCAGTGAGAAACGTGACAAAAAAAATGAGAAAACTATGAATCCGCATTCCGATTATCTACTCGATGAGATTTTGAAGATGTTTCGATAATTTTTTAAGATAAAAATGGCAAGTATTTATTTCGCACTTCCGAGAAACTGATCCTCATAAAACATTCCTTTAAGTATTCTCCCATCGGGATATACCGCAATTCCCTGGCCATGCTTTCGATTTTCTTTCCAACCACCCATATATTTCACACCGCTTCGCCACACATAAATCCCAAAACCGCACCGTTTCCCCTCGTACCATTCACCTTCATACGTTGAACCATCTGCCCACTGCATCGAACCTCTCCCATGCATTTTCCCATCTTTCCATTGCCCTACATATCTTGCACCATCTTCCCATCGAATTCGCCCCCGCTTCTGTGGTACAACACCTCGCAGTGGATGTCGTTCGTACCATCCCATATAGTTGCCATTTAAGGCAATCACGGTACCATATCGATAGGGGCCATCTGTTTTTTCAAATTCAACTTTCTGTGAAGAAATAAGCGTTCCATTTTTAAAAATTGCTCGTTTGCACATGCCATCCGCACTTATATACATACCAACACCATGCGGCTCATCATTGACAAAATTTCCCTGAAATTCGCTGCCATCAGCGAAATAGGAAATGCCCACGCCATTTTTTTTATCGCATTCCCACAAACCGGAAAACTGCGAACCATCCGGATACTGCATAACCCCCTTTCCATGTCGCTTCCCCGCGACAAATTCCCCACGATACACAGAACCATCCGCATATTGGTATTCCCCTTCGCCATCTTGACAATTGCCATAAACGCAACGAGAGCTTTCATCTGATGGAAAACCTATGAAAGGATTAATCACAAAAGCGAGACTACTGATCGAAAAAAGAAGTATGTATTTTTTTTTCATTCTCATATAAAAGTATTGAAATAATTGTGGGATCAGATATAATTATCGACAAATGAACAATAAAACCTCATATGACACCAACAAATTTTCAAGGGAACAATATGATCGATAGTACCTTATTTGTCGAAGAAACGGGTACAAACAATACGCACGATGTGGTTGTGTATGCGCTTTCCACCTGCGGTTTTTGCAAACGCGGATTAGCATTTCTCCGCAGCCATTCGGTAAAGTTTCGGTATGTGTACGTCGATCTGTTAAACGCAAATCAGAAACAAGAGGTAAAGGATTTTCTTTCAAAAAAATACAATGAAAAAGTTGCGTATCCGTTTCTCGTTGTTGATGATACAAAGACCTGTGTTGGGTTTACCGAAGAAAAATGGAGGGAAATGTTGTCGCTGTAAGATTGTTACATGAAAACGATCGAACAAACACTGCAGTTCATGAAAATGGTCGCACAGCACCAGGGATGGAAGCTAAATCCCGATGAAGAGTTTCTTCGCATATTAGCTGAAGGCCTCACAACTAATTACAACCGCTATGGATACTACTCATGCCCATGCCGCGATGCCGAAGGCATCAAAGAAAAAGATAAAGACATAATTTGCCCCTGTGCATATTGTCGTCCCGATATGGAAGAATACGGGCATTGTTACTGCGGATTATATCTCACCGCGGAATTTTACGGATCGGGCAAAATGCCATCGTCGATTCCCGAACGAAGGCCATAGCCGTTGGCAAACTTACGCGAATAGAAAAATTTCATGTTTTGTCAGCGTTACACATTTTTACTATTACGCAGTAACGAACCTGTTAATAATTATCGCATGCGCGAAAGTTCTCGAAACAATAGATTTGCAATGCCAAAATTCGAAGTGCGAGACATTATGACGGCATATTGATCGTATAGCATATCTGTGAAAATTTCTTCCGCCTGACCACCATAAAGTAACCTCGATTGCGGATTAAGCGTATTTCTCATTTCCTTTAACATCCGCGCAACAAAAATCGATTCAAGTTCAACGCAAGCATTCCACAGCCGCCTTTCATGCGAATCGAGGCGGCCATGTCTTGCTTCATTCACATTTGCAGCAACAATTGTTTCTTGCAACGCATCGCGAAACGATGGGTTTACTCGGTTCACCACCGATTGCTCACGTTGCACTCGAGCAAGATGCGTTGTTTCGTTAATGATATTTCGAATGCTTGCGGTCGATTCCATAAAATCCTCACTTGATAATAAGTTCCGCGTGGATTGCTCCCGCATCTTTTAATGCCTTTATGATTGAAATGATATCTTTTGTCGATGCACCGATTTGATTCAAAGTATCAACGAGATCTTTTACGCTCGTAGTTTCAGGAATCCGCGCTGCACTCCCCGATTTCTGTAACAAGGTACCTTTCCCCTCAATTTTTACCGATATTCCTTCTCGGCTCACAAACGATTCTGAAATCTTTATCTCCCCACCCAACACAATCGTGCCATCGCGTTCGTTAATCACAATCTTGGCAGCCGAGGATGGATTTACTTCTATTTCAAAGATTTTTGAAATAAATTCGGAAAACACCACATTCTCTGGAATTTTAAGTCGAATTTTTCCTTCTTTTTCAATTGTTGGCTCAGATTTTGGGTATAGCTCTTTTACAGCAGATATGATCTGATGTGCAACCATAAAATCCCACTCTTTCAACACAAGTTGCACGTGATCTTTTTCAAGAACATCGGGCTCAACGCTGCGTTCGACAATTGCTCCACCGACAATGCGGGCGACAGTTTTAATTGCTTTTCCCCCTTTCTCCATTCCAATTACCGAGAGTGGTCCCTGTGCAACTGCATAAATTTGATTGTCAGCACCCTTAAGCGGCGATTGTACCAATACCCCTCCTTCAAGGGATTTGGCATTGTGAATTGACGACACCATCACATCAATTCGATCCCCCGGGCGAGCAAACGGCGGAAGATTTGCCGTGATGAGAACCGCTGCAACATTTTTTGTCCGATACATTTCCTCAACATCGAGACCGAGATTTTTTAAAAGATTAGCGAGCGAGCTTGCGGTAAGTTCACTTTTTGTATAGAGTAAATTCTGGAGGAAAAAAATGGAAAGTGTAATCATTTACGCGGAAAGAAGAGAAAGGAAAGGGAAATCTGAAGCGCGGAAACTCCGTATGAACAACAGGATTCCCGCTATAATATCTGTCTCTTAT
>JAOAAF010000043.1:0-16097 GCA_026419015.1 Spirochaetota bacterium | reverse complement strand
CTACCAGCCCATACCCTAAAATCTGGTTTTCACGAATTCCATCGATCGTGACTAAATCGCGGATCTTGACCGAAATTTCGCATCTCCCCTTGTCGTAGGGCGCAATTATTGGCAGCAATGAAATGCTTATCGATGCCAATATAATAAATATGCGAATGTTATTGCGTAAGCTCATTGATAATCTTGTTTAAATATTCCAAAATGATTTTTTGCTTTTCATCTTCGGTAAGCGTCACTCCCGCCGCCTCCTTTTCCTTTAGAGGCGGCCTCTTAATTTCAATCCCCGCTCCTTCTTTGAATCCCTTCAAGACAAAGCGAAATTGCGCGATATCTGTCGAATCGATGCTTTTGCCTTTTACCATCGATGGATCTACAATACCCACAACCTGAAACTGATTTACCATCCCATGGAGCGTATATTCTTTCGTGCCAGCAATTTCATAAAGATTGCCTGGTATTTTTTTCATCACGCGCGCTGGGATTGTAAGCAAAAGCTTACCGGTTCCCCGTATAGCGGTTTTCCCTTTACTCGTAGAGCTTTTATTTGCCGAAGCTTTCGGTAAAAATTGAGTAATAGAATTGTCTGGATTGGATACGATGTTGAATGAATTGTCACCTGAAACGGTAAGTTCAAATTTCATCTGCGAAAGGTCATTTACGCGCACCAATATCACATCGCCTTCCTTAAGGGTTTCCGAGGCACCATAGATATTTCTATCCTGCCATAGGCTTTTGCTCTGTCCTCCCACGATGCCCATAAGCAACACCATGGTTATTATCGCTCCATGAATTCTCACGGTAACACCTCAATTGTCCCTCGCCCCACAATTTTGCCGAAAATTCTTTTCGATTGATCTGTTTTCACAAAAATAGAATCGCCTTTTTTCCCATCGTTAAGTGCGGTACCGAAAGTTTTTACTGTAATTCCCTTTTTCTGGAGAACAACTTCGACACGCTCACCATTTTTAATTTCATCATCATTAATGGTGGACATCTCGCTATCGCTTTTCCTCTCGCCAATAGATTTGACGCGCACGGCATGTCCCACAATGCGAACAAACAACCCATCGTATCTGCTACTTATAAGTTCACGTACTTCACCTGACTCAATGTACCCGTCTGCGAAGGTTTCGGGAGGAATGACAATGTTTGAAATGTCTATTTTTTCATTTGTTTCTATGATCGCAATCTCGCCAATGCGAATTATTGGTGCGGCAGTTATCTCTGAATTGAGATAGATGCGTACCTCTCCCCCCATTGCACCAAATGCGCTATTGATAACGAAAGGAACGAGATGCCACCACCTCATTGCGATTACCTTTTAAGACCAATTGCCGTCGAAAGCATTGAATCCGATGTTTGAATTGCCTTTGAGTTTATCTCATATGCTCTCTGTGCCACAATCATATTCACCATCTCTTCAACTACTTTCACATTTGACATTTCGAGAAATCCCTGATGCGTTTTGGCCATTCCGTTTAATCCCGGTTGTCCAGGTATCTCCTCTCCTGAAGCAGGCGTGGTTTTGAAAAGATTGCCGCCAATCGCTTGAAGCCCTGCAGGATTGACAAAGCGATAAATTTCAAGTTGGCCAACTGTAACTGGCTCATCTTCGCCCACAATTTTCACAGTAATTCGTCCATCCTGACTTATGGTGAGCGAATCAGCGAGGAAATTTTCTGGCAATATTATTGGCGGTTCCAAAAGATATCCATTTGATGTAACAAGCTGGCGATTCGAATCAATTTTAAACGAACCATCGCGGGTATATGCAAAAGTGCCATCATACAACTGCACTTTAAAGAAGCCTTCACCTTCCAGCGCAATGTCTGTACGATTTTCTGTCGCCTGCAAGCTTCCCTGGCTAAACATCCGTTGGGTTGCCGAAGTTCTCACTCCATGCCCCACTTGAATTCCCGTCGGCACCTCAGTGATTTCTGTTGCTGGAGTACCGGCTAACAGCACAGTATGGTAAATGAGATCCTCAAATTCGGCACGCATTCGTTTGTATCCTGCGGTATTTACGTTCGAGAGGTTGTTCGCAATCGTATCGATATTAAATTGCTGCCCAATCATGCCCGATGCTGCCGTCCATAGCGATCTCATCATAGTACTCACCTCAATAACATAAATTATCGGTCTATGTTACAATCACTCCCAAAATAATAAACCGAATCCATTTATACATTTCGGCGTGCGAAGTTTGATGCTAAAGGAAAAAATTAAGCACTTTTGTTTATTCATTATGTAAAACAAAATTCGTAACTTGCTATGGGAAATATATTGACAAATGCATTCCCTCCCATATAGTGATAACATTGTTTCATGGACACTCAATATTCCCGCAAGGGGATGCTGTGATATAAATATTTCACAATCGAAATTAAATAATACATGAGGTGTGTATGAAAAAACTAATACTACTCACGCTTTCATTAACCATTGGAATGCTTTTCTCGTGCCGCAGCACTGACTCGGGCAAAAAATTAGACACAAAACAAACTCAAAAAATACAGGATGGACCCGGAAAAATATTTTGGGATAATGGATCCTTGAAAGGGGTGGGAAACTTTAAACAAGGCAAGAAAGATGGGGAATGGACACTGTACTATCAAACAACAGGTGAAAAATTTGCAATCGGCCCCTATAAAAACGATAAACAATCAGGGAAATGGCAATTTTTTTACAAGAGTGGGCAGAAACTTACAGAAGGAGAATTCGATGATGATCAAAGAACTGGACCATGGATTGAATATTACGAAAAAGGCGAAAAGAAAGCTGAGATGAGTTATGTTATTATAAATAAAATCCAACCCGAATTTGGTTTTACTGAACGCATTGGAGTGTTGCATGGTCCTAAAACAACTTATTATCCATCGGGGAAAGTTCAAAAAGAGGAAACATACCGAGAGGGTGCGTTAGTTGGGGTAGCGAAAGAGTATTATGAAGATGGCAAGCTAAAAGAAATTTCGCAATTCGACGGTGGCGAATACCATGGCATGGCCAATAGCTGGTGGTTTTCGGGGAAACCAAAAGAAAGGGGCGCATACAATCGAGGCAAAAAAAATGGGATATGGCAGTATTATCATTCAAACGGAATCCTCCATATGAAAGGCGAATATAAAGACAATAATCAGGTTGGATTATGGACATACCAATCTCCATTAGGTCAACCAATGAAAGAAGGGAAATTCAAACTCGAAACTGTCGAAATCCAAAAAAAACTTCAAACGAGGAGCAATGAAGATGGATATTGGACATACTATCGCATAAAAAATGGGCGAACAGAAAAAGCATTTGAAGTTGCGTTGAAAAATGGAATGGTTGATAACGAAAAAACTGCAAAGCTATACGAAAATGGACGCCTTATTGCGGAAGGTTTTTTAATGCCAGGGTTAATCCGTGGTATTTTTGAAAAGGTACAAGAAGGGATGGTAAAAGAAACCATGACGAGTTCCACATATCCTCCAGACGAATTAGAAAAAAATATTACCTATCGATGGAAAGGAGATTGGGAACTTCCAAAGAAAAATGGTTTATGGAAATTTTATTATCCAAATGGCCAATTGAAAGCCGAAGGAGAATACATGCTGGACAAGAAAAATGGTGAATGGAAAGTATATCGCCCAGATGGTTCGCTCGATGCTGAGGAATCGGGAATATATCGATTCGATCGAAAGAGCAAATTCTAACTTTGATATTTCTATTGCAATAACTCAATGAAAGAAATTTGAAGTTTCCATCTACGGCAACGTTGATAAATTTAATAACCTGTACGCTTCTCGATAGCGAAAGGTGTTACTGGCCATGGAAGCAGAAGGGTAACATATGACATGGAACGTTACCGCGATGCTTCCTTAAATTTCAATTAAACGCCCATCGCTAAATATTAAATACTGTTTGTTCCATTGCAGCATGTATTTCAATTGAATATCCCCTTTCGATTACTTTTTTTCGGTAGTGCGATACTATTTCATCCAAATCATCATCTGTCCGCACTGGTTCGTGATGAAAAAAGAAAAGTTTTTTCACCTTTGCTTTGATCGCCAAATTCATCACTTGATGGGTAGTACTATGCCCCCATCCTCTTTTCGCTTCATATTCGCTGGGAAGATATTGCGAATCAGCAACAAGCGCATCCGCATCGCGAACGAATTCAATTAATCTCTCGTTAAGGTTTTCGACAAATTCTTGTAACTCATTATCTTTATCCTTGAATATATTAAAATACGGTTCATTGTCACCTAAATACACGAAAAGCTTATCTTCGTATCTTACTCGATATCCAAGACATGCGACAGGGTGATTCAAGGTGATAGTAGTTATTTGAAAATTCCCAATTTCAAATCGTTCTTGTTCGATTTGCCGATACTCGATTTCTGCGAGAAGTTCTACCGTCCTTACCGGGAAATAGCTGTATCGCATTTGACCGCTCAATATTTCCTGTAACGTCATTTCACTCGTGCCAGGTCCATAAAATGTGATTCGATTTCCTGGAATGTAGATAGGTGCAAAAAAAGGTATTCCATTAATATGATCCCAGTGGGGATGCGAGATGAGGATATTTATTTCATACTTTTTCGAAAGGTCTAATGATTCTCCCAATACCCGTAATCCAGTTCCTGCATCGAATATTATCCAATCGCCATCTTCTGATCGTAGATCGAAACAAGCCGTATTTCCACCATACCGCATGGTAGAGGGACCAGGAACTGGGATAGATCCCCGAACTCCCCAGAATGTAAGCGAAAGACGTTTCATTTAAGGAACAACCGAGCTTTTTCGATTTCTTTATTAATATCGGCAAGAGCTTCAAATACGTTTTCTTCATTCAGCCCTAAAACCTGCCACACTTCTTCAGGTATTGGATACACGCGATGATTTCCACTAAAACCAACTTTTAATATTTTTACAAATGTATCGGCAACGGCAATTACCATCGAAAAGATTGCAGACTGCCCCGTCAACACTGGTTGATGATGACGTCCTACTGCATACAATAAATTATTTTCAAATTTCCATTTCTTTCCTATTGCAATTCCTATTTCTTCATGTGAAAGACCCAACACGTTTTTTTCTATTTCGATAATATTTATATTTTTTTGCGCCGAAATCTCAAGGATTTTTCTCATTTCATCGGGGAAAAAATTATTAATTAGAATTTTCCCAATATCGTGAATGAGACCAGCAATAAAATATTCTTCGAGAAATTTTTCTTCCACGCCAAGCCGTCTGGCTATCATTTTTGAAGCAACAGCAACTCCGAGCGAATGTTTCCAGAAATCTTCTCCATCCAGGACGGTACTGCCTTTTAAATATGCTTTTCCTAAAAATGCCGAGGTGAGTGCTACATTTTTGATTGTGTTAATCCCAAGCATAACAACTGCCTGTTTAAGCGATTTAACTTCTTGAGGAAGCCCAAAATATGCAGAGTTTACCATACGAATCACTTTTGCAGTAAGCACTGGATCGAATTGTATGACATCAGTTAAATCTTGTGCGGATGAACGGATGTTGTTGGCCACTTCATTCACTTTGTGAATGACAGGCGATAGGCTCGGCATTTTGTCGATCGATTCCTTTACCTTTTCAACGACGCTCTTCATCGGTTTAATAGTTCAACCAATAGAGGATATCTAAGGCGATGAGTATCCAAAAGAAAATACTATATGCGATCATTAAATATAAGAAAAAATGCTTCATACATCTATCGATAAAATTTGATTACATCACTCTTTCTGTAAAACGATTTTTTGCCTTACCGCTTTAATCACAAGAGGCTTGTTGTTACGTTTAATCGAGAGCACCACTTCGGTTCCTACCTTTCCTCTTAAAAGCTTATTTACGACATCATCCCTTGGTATATTTATAAGGGATTTTCCATCCACCGCTTCAATAATATCACCTGGCAAAAGCCCTGCTAAATGGCCAGCGCCTCCCTCATACACACCAACAATAACATACGGTTTTTCTTTTGTAACGATTTCGCGTCCAGCGGGAACTTCAATCCCCAAACCGCCAAATTCTTCTTCGGCCCGATTGCAACACACATAACTGATGATAAAAATACTGAGCACCACTAACCTTTTCACACACCACCCCCCATTTTTGATATCATACTACCGTTATTTGTATTAAGGATTTGTTATGTCAAATATTTTCGCGCACAGACAGAAAAAAGGGGTGTTACACAACACCCCTTCTCGACTTTCGTGTTACGACGATTAAAAATTAATTTCCACCCCTAAGTTTAATGCTAAGATATTATCATCGCGAGCAGCAATATCAATAAAACGATACCGTGCTTCAAGGAAAACAGTTAATGGAGTTCCCCTTATTCCAAACGATGCACCGACAAATAAATCAACCCCCGCATCGGAGTCATCATCATCGCTTCGATTGTTAAAATTTAAATAATTAAGAGATGGGCCAAATCCAAGAAATGGGGAAATGGGTGCATTTTGCATCGGATACCAATACCAGTCCAGATGGATTCCCCAAATATCAGCATACTTGAAGTCATTGCTTTCCACTTCTACAAAATCCACTCCCGGCTTAAAGCGAAGCGAATGAAAAAGAAACGTTCCCATATCAAAAAACACACCTGCTGTCCAAGTATCATCAGCACGAGAAAAATCATTGCGCATTAAAGCCCATCCCCCTTTCAAGATGAGCGAACGCGCACTTGCCTCTGACGCAAGCATTGTAACCACCATGCAACCTGCGATTAACAAAAATACCGCTTTTTTCATAATAATCGTTCCTCCTACAATGAAATTTACGTCTATGATTTCCTAATTATATGAATTGTCAAATAAAAAACATTAACAAATAAAATTCGAAACTATGAAAAATTTTAATAAACTTTTTATTTTAAATTAAAAATTTTTTTACTTTTTTCCCCCTTATCAAAACCCAAATACTCGTAAAGATTCATAGCGCGATACCACATAGAAACATGTGATGAGTTAAAAAGCAATTTTTCAAGATATTGCTTCGCATCACTACTTGCCCCCTTACTTTGTAAGTTCAACGCCATAAATAGAATCGCTTTTTGCACAAAGATGTCATTAATTTGTTCATCAGTTACCAATTTTTTAAAATACATTTCCCCACGCGTTGGACTATCTTGTCCCAAGAAACTTATCAAACCTAGATGGTATAATGCTTCCCGCCGAAATTGGTTTTCAGACACCGAGAGTTTATAAAACGAATAGAATGCATTGTTGAAATCGCCCTGTTTAAACTCATACTTCGCCGTATAGTAATCAACTTCATTTGCATTTCCTGGATATTTTCGAAACAAATTTGCATATTTTTTAAAATTCCTCTCATGCTCGACTTCATAATAATACTTCATGCTTTCCCGAAAAGCAATTTCTCCATATGGGCTATTCGTTAATGCTTCAAGGTGCTTTTCTAAAAGTATTTCTGCTTCCGTCGGATTATTCGTATTGTAATAACATGCAATAGTAAGTGAAATTTTTTTATCGAATAATTCTGGTTTATTCACATCCGCAAGCTCTTTGAGCGCAGCGATGTACTTTTTTTCTTTATAATTGAGATCTGCAAGTTCGATGCGCGCATAAGGGAGTCTTTCAGAAAATGGATACTCTTCTGCTACCTTTTCAAAGTATTTCCTCGCCTCAATATAATTTCCATGCATTGCAAAAAATTTTCCTATACGAAAATTGGCATCAGCACAACTTTCAGGATTTCTTTTAAGCAATTCCGCACTTTTTTTCGCTCTTTGAATATCCTTTTCATGAAGTGCAACATCAACCATCATAATCAGATCTTCATCTGAAAACAATTCGAGATCGAGTTCTTTTAAATATGCATATGAACTCGAAAACTTTTCAAGTTTATACAAACTTTTCGCTGTCCAAAATCTTGCACGCCGCTCTGTGAATTCATCCAAAGAATACTCATTGATATCCCTATATGCTCGCAGAACCTCTAAATGTCGATCAAGTCGATAAAGCGAAATGAGCCAATATAGAAACACCGCGTGAGCATATTCGCGCTGCGGTACCATTAAATATTTTTTATACCACCGTTCAGCTGTCGCATAATCTTTTTGTTTGAACGCATCATCTCCTCTCAACAAACATACCTGTCCAGCATAATCCGAACGGGGATTTATCTCTAATACAAAATCAAACGGTTTCGGATAATCAATTCCTTTTTCTCGATATGCCATCCCCGTTTTAAATGCAAGCGTTTCCATTTCGGGATGCATTTTGTATTGCCGCATCAAACCATCAAAAACAACTTTCGAATTAGCAAAATCGCCAATTTCAAAGTATATTTCATGCAATTTGACCCGCGCCTCAAATGGCTTTTCAGGATTTTTAAACTGAATATATTTTTTCAAATTCTCCAACGCGTTATTGGCATTGCCTGCTCTGTGCAATGCAAGAGCAAGATAGTAAGGCATTTCATTGAGATAATTTGAGCGCGGATTAATTTGTTTAATTTTTGCAATTTGTTTTTCAGCCGCCTCTATTTCATTTTTCCCCAGGTGCGCTCGCGCAAGTAAAAAATGATAAGCCTCGAGGTTTTCATCAAAAGGATTTTTCTCAATTAAAAGATTCAATAATCGTTCTGCATCTTCATTGCGATCAACTTCAACATAGGCTTTACTTAAAAGGAAGATAGCCTTTTTTTGTTCATCAGGATCATTCACCGAAACAGAGTCTTCCAAATAAGGTATTGCCTCCTTCGCCCCCTTTTTTAAATATATTTTTGCTAATTCACGCGCCGCACTGCTTCGCAACTCCATTTTTGTGGTTGAAGTTCGCGCCTCCTCCAGAAGCTTAATCCCCTTCGATTCTTTTTTTTCATCAAGTAAAATGCGTCCCAACTCATACTTTGCCTCGTTTATCCATTCTGAATCTTTGCCCATTATCAAAAACATTTCCAAATTAGTTTTTGCCGCTGATTTTTGACCCAACTCAAGATACGATTTTGCTTTAAAATACTGAACATCAAAAAAAGGGCTTTCTCGCAATAATGCGTCGGGCACTTGAGTAAAATACCGTATGGATTTTTTATGATCACCTTTAAGTTGATGAATTCTCCCCAACAGCAATGAAGCCTTTGCATATATCTTCGTATCGCTTTTGTTCGCTCGAAGAGAATCCAACACGTTTGCCGCCTCATCGTATTTTTCGTTTAGGAAAAATGCCTCCCCGATTTTTAATACGAGTTTCCGCTTGCGCGACTCATCATCGATCATCTCTACTGCTTTTTGCCACTCTATTATGGCCTCATCATATCTGCTTTGTAAAAAATAAATATCGCCAATGCGCCGCTTGGCCTGTGCAATCATCTTTTCATCAGGGCTTTGCGCGATAAAACGATTGTATTCCTCTATCGCTTTAATATAATTCTTTCGATGATATTCCGATTCAGCAATCCAATATCGCGAAAGCGCGCAGAAATTGGAAGTGGTGCATTCCAGCAAAAACCTGTTAAACTCGAATATTGCCGAATCGTATTTTTTTTGTTTAAAAATTGAAAGCCCTAAATAGTACCACGCTTGATCGCGATATTCATCACCCGCATCGACTATCTTTTTAAAAATGAGTGCAGCGCTTTTAAAGTTACCTGCTTTAAACGCCTCCATTCCCTGTTGAAAAATATCTGAAGATCTCTCTCGTGCCAGCGTATCTCCATACATCCAGGCAACGCACATTGTAATAAGCATTATTTTAAAAAATTTTCCCTTCATACCTTTATAATTCCAATAGGAACAATCGGAGAAAATTAAGCGCATACGTTGCAGAAAAATTTCTAATTCGCTCTCTATCACCAAAAAAAAGCTCTTTTCTCGATCTCATCTCATCTAAAAATGCCAACCCCACACATACGGTACCAACGGGTTTCTCAGTACTTCCGCCTTCTGGACCCGCGATCCCAGTAATGCTCAGTGAAACATCTGAGCCAAGCGCGCCCTTAGCTCCTCTGGCCATCTCACAAGCCGTCTCTTCGCTTACCGCTCCATAATCTCGAAGAGTTTTTTTTGACACGTTCAACAAACGAATTTTCGCTTCATTGCTATATGCGACCACAGTGCCCAAAAAAACTTTTGATGAGCCAGGGACATCCGTTAATTTTTTTGAAACTAATCCCCCGGTGCACGATTCCGCACACGCAAGCGTAAGCCCTTTTTCCTGCAAGCGGTGAAGGACTGCTTTTTCCAAAGAGCTTTCAAAAAAAAGATGCGGCCCAAATTCTTTGATCATCGCTTCTCGTATGGTCTGTGATGGAAATGGGAACCCACTTTTTTCACAAAACGTGATTTCGCATATTCCATATTGCGCACAAATGCTCCATTCAATCTCGTTTCCACTAATAATGGAACGAATCCGTTCATTTACTTCCGATTCGCGCAAAAACGCAGTATGCACAATAAGATTCCTTTTCTCTTTCAAGCTGCCATTTTTTAAAAGATATGGCCACACAAAATTTTCAACCATATGTGCCATCTCATTGGGAACACCTGGGAGAGCGATGAGCACGCATTGAGAAATTTCCAATATAAAACCACATGCAAATCCAATTTCATTTGGCAACACAACAGCTCCTTGTGGAACTAATACCATTTTACGATCAGTTGAATTGGGACTCATCCCCCTTGATAAAAAATACTTTTCCATTCTCTCCAAAGATGGCTGATCGATTACCCTTTCTTTCCCACACACTTTACAAATAACTTCACATGTCACATCATCGTCGGTTGGACCAAGCCCACCAGTGATAAACACAATATCGTATTTTGCAATTGCTTCTTCCAATGTATGCTGGATTTCGCCAAAATCATCTCTCACGATGTATATTGAGCCTATCCGCAAATTAGTTGAAAAAAATTTTTTTGCTAAAAACACCCCATTTTGATCAGAAATCTGACCATTCAACAATTCACTTCCGGTAATGAGCACACAGGCATTCATACGCACTACATTTTTTCCGGTGCTGAAACGCCTAATAGCGCCAAACCATTTTTTAATACCACACGTACGCCATCGCAGAGCGCCATAAAACTTGACGTTTGCACCTGATCGTCGGATAATACGCGATGTTCGGTATAAAATTTATGATACGCTTGAGCTAATCGCATCAAATAGGTCGTAATGCGATGCACTTCACACGATGATGCCGCATCGCTTACTTCTTCGGGAAATTTCAGTAAAAGCTTCAAAAGCACTTTGGATTCTGGATTATCGAGGCACTCTTTGGAAACAATATTTGGCCGATACTCAATGCCGCGATTTATGGCTTCTCGAAAAATCGAACAAATTCGCGCATGCGCATATTGAAGATAAAAAACGGGATTCTCAGAGCTCGCGCGTTTCGCTAATGCTAAATCGAAATCGAGATGGCTTTCCATCGAGCGCATGACAAAAAAATATCGAGCAACATCAACACCAATTTCCTCGATGAGTTCTCGCATTGTGGAAAACTTTCCAAGGCGCTTTGACATCTTTACGATTTCCCCTTCGTGTACCAAATTAACCTGTTGTGCGATAAGCACGCGAAAGTCACCTTCATATCCAAGCGACCTCATTGCCCCTTGCATCCGTGGGATATACCCATGGTGATCGGGACCCCAAATATCAATTATTGCATCATAGCCTCTCTCAATTTTATTCTTATGGTACGCAATATCCGCTAAAAAATATGTTGGCCTGCCATCTGCCCGTACTAGTACGCGATCTTTGTCATCGCCATGATCTGTAGAACGAAACACTTTCTTCCCTTCATCATCAAACACAAAGCCTCTATTTTCTAAATACGAAAGCGTCTTCATTACTTCCCCACTTTCATGTAGAGTTCGCTCGCTAAACCATCTATCAAATAGAACATTGAATTCTTCTAAATCTTTTTTTTGGCTTTCCACATTCATTTCCACCGCGCGTTGAGTCACAAAATCAATCAATTCTTCTTCATCGTGAATTTCACTAATCTCTTTTGCATATTTTTTTAAAATGGACGCCGCAATCTCTTTTACATATTCCCCATGGTACCCTTCCTCAGGAAATTCAACCATTTCGCCCTGTAATTCTTTCATTCGGCATAGCACCGATTTCCCCAACAAATACACCTGATTGCCATAATCGTTTATGTAAAACTCCCTTTCAACAGAATCCCCGACAGCCTCCATAAGCCGTGCAAGAGAATCGCCAACTGCGGCTGCTCTTGCCGAAACCACATTGAGCGGCCCTGTGGGATTTGCTGATACAAATTCAATATTTATCCGTCGCGGTGTCGATTTTCGATTCTTCCCATACTCGTCGCGAAGAGATATAACTGATTTCAAGTTCTCAATAAGGTGGTCGAAAGAAATGAATATATTAATAAATCCTGGTTTCACCACATCGACCCGACCAATATACGGCGATGCGGCAATAAATGGTCGCAGGGCTTCTCCTATTTGCATCGGAGATTTTCGCGCTTTTTTTGCGCACTCCAGCGCAATAGGCGTAGAATAATCGCCAAATTTTTCTTCTTTGGGATATTCAATTTTAATTGCGGGCACCTCAGACATTTCAATTAATTGTTCCGATATCGCACGTTCTATTGCAGACAATATGATTCCGCTCAGCCGTTCTTTTAGCGTCACACTTATTCTCCTTTTTTTCAGTGAACTGTATAGTCGCTTATTTGGTGGACGATAATGCAGATCGCGTGTATCATCAATCCCATACCAAATTGTATAATTTTTTAGTTATTAATAAGTAGTAATTGCTTAACTTTAATCTAAAGATATACATGTCAAGCAAATATCGAATGAACTCTCATGCAAAGATAAACTATGAGCGAAAACTGATAATTTTTAAATAAAACAGTTGAAATAATTTCATCGCGCATAGTATTATGTGCGTGCTTTTTATAATCGTGTAAAGGGGACGAAATAAGGGAACTTCTAAAAACTGATTTTTTCGGATGTTCCCTTGTGGGCACAAACATAGAATAAAACCGCTTTCTCTTTGCTGTAATTGTAAGGATGAAAGCGGTTTTCAGAGGTGCCCATAATTCAATATCGCGAAGGAGCACTTCATGGGAATTTTTAAATACGACAAAAATCAATTAATTGCGCTTTTACTTTCAATTGGGCTCTTTTTAATATTCGGTGCGACATATAAATATTCCCGGATATTTGACGGACTTGAAAATGGAGCCATCGATTTCCGCTTTCGCATGCGAGAACCTTTTAAAGAAACGCGCAAACTAGGAGAAGGCATTACAAGTTACAAGCGAAATCCCCGTGCACGCGAAGATATCGTCATTTGTGCGATTGATGAAGATACGTTAAAAACTTTTAGCCAAGAAGAAGACATCCGTTGGCCTTTTCCATGGGAAATTCACAAAACGGTGACGCGTTACATCGCTGCTGACAATCCAGTCGCAATCTTTTTCGATATCATGTTTCTCGACAATCTAAACGAAGAAAAATATGTTTCTGGTGGTTATCCGCTTATTCCGGGAGGGGATGTTTCGCGTTTCAACTATCAACAGCTTAAACGAGCTTATAATCCATTGTACTTTTTTTGGTTTCGCGCACAGGAACGAGAGTTTGCTCGCACCATTAAAGAAGCAAACTGCGTTTTTTTAGATTACCCATTCCATACTGAAGAATCGTTCAAAACGTATCCCGATTTTGAACAACGAATGTCAGCATTGAATAAATTTGCATTTGATGTCCCAAAACATGAACTGCCAACAGGGAACTGCGACTCGCCCAACGAATACGAACGCGATGCAAGATGCCCATGGGTATTCACGCTTACACCACCCACGCCACTTCTTTCACACGCTGCAAAGGGCCTGGGATTTGCAAACGTGAAACCCGATGCGGATTCGGTCAACAGAAAGCTTCCCCTTGTAATCCTTTATAAACACAACGACAAATATCGCTATTACCCTTCCATCGATCTTCTTTTGGCGATGCATTACTACGGAATTGGGATGAAAGACGTTGAAATTAAAATGGGACATTACATAAAATTAAAAAATCTGCCCGCCGAAAAAATGAAAAAGCCAAACAAACAGCGCGAAATTGCTATCCCAATCGACCATCAAGGATTTATGGACATTAACTTTATTGGTGGACCAGGTAGCTTTGACGTAAAAAGCTATTACTATTTCAATCGCGAACCCGATCGCAGAGGTAATTTCAAAAACAAAATAGTCTTCATTGCAGCGTACAATGCTGCGGGGATTGCGATGGACGTCCACAAATCGCCTTTCGGCGATACATTTGGAGTTGAACATCACGCAAATGCTCTCAACACAATCCTCAATCAGGATTTTATTTATCGTCTCTCGGATAATCAAAACATTCTCATCCTTTTAATCATTGCAATACTTCTTGGCTTGGTTATATCCAAAGCGTCGATAGTGAAATCGATCACTTTTACAGTTGCGTTTTCCCTTATTTACCTAATTGGGGCAATGGTAATATTCGATATTGCAAATGTTGTGATTATTTTTGCAGTGCCGTTGTTGCAAATTGGAACGACATTTTCCCTCATCACCGCTTATAGAGTACTTACAGAACAAAAGGAGAAAAAATACATTCGCCAAACGTTTTCAAAATTTGTTTCACACAAAGTCGTCGATGAACTTTTAGCTCATCCTGAAAAACTCAAACTCGGTGGTGAGAAAAAAATTCTCACAGTACTTTTTTCCGATATTCGCGGTTTTACCACCATTTCGGAAGCACTCAGCCCAGAAGCGCTCGTCGATCACCTCAATGTGTATTTGCAAGCAATGACCGATATCGTTCTTAAATACGACGGCACATTAGATAAATATGTCGGAGACGAAATTATGGCATTTTGGGGTGCTCCGATACCTCAAGAAGATCATGCATTTCGCGCATGCCAATGTGCAATTGAAATGATGGAGGTGCTCAATAAAATGAACCAAATGTGGAAAGTTGAAGGAAAGCCTCCTCTCGATATCGGCATTGGTATTAACACTGGTGAGATGGTTGTTGGCAATATGGGTTCTTCATCGCGAATGGATTACACGCTAATGGGAGATAATGTCAATCTGGGCGCACGCCTTGAAGGAACCAACAAACAGTATAAAACGCACATCATAATTAGCGAATTTACTTATGAACATGTAAAAGAACGGGTGATTGCACGCGAGCTCGATCTCGTTCGAGTAAAAGGAAAAGAACTTCCAGTAAAAATTTACGAATTACTGGATATCAAATAACACAAGGGTTGCATCCGTAAACGCATCTTTCCCCTGTTGTTTTTTTGTATTGAAAAGATATGGTTTACGCAATGGGCCATGTATTTTGCCCAAAAGAACTGAAGGTGAGGCATGTTCCCCTGTGGGAGTGAATTGCATTTCAAGAGGAACATTTAATCCTTCAAAAAAATCGTACCTTCCTCTCCCGGTAAAACGAATTTTGTCGCTAAGAAAAATAATTCGCGATACAGAAAAATTATCTGCTCTTTGATTAAACAATACCGAAGCAGTTATCCCATTTATTTCAGAAAACATTGGTGTTTTTATTCCACACTTTTTCGCAAAATCGTTCAGCGCATCTTGGAAAGGTGTATTTTTCATCATGCCATCAATCATATTAATATCGACATCGAGAATTGCATTTTCGAGAATTTGCGAGAGACGATACGCGTTAATTTTAAACGACATCGATGCATTGAGCACACCGCCAACCTCACCTTTAATGCCAGCATCGGCACCGAAACTTTTTAAATCGAAATCCTTCATTGTTGCTTCAATGCTTACCTGTGGCATCCACAGATTAAACTGTGCAGAAGATTTCACATCATAGTGCGCCCCATAACCGGTAAGGGTAAACTTATCAAGGGAAAATACACCGCCTTTTAAGGATGCTGCCATCGAAAAATCATTCCAGCGAGCACGATCCCCACATACAATTTCGTTTGCATTAAAGTTGAACCGCACATCATTTTGATTTAACAGTTTCCCAATCGGTTCATGGATAAACACTATATTTTCATACCCAACTTTGCGATCTCTGTATGCACCGTGATAAACCGACTCAACTGCAACCATTAATGGGTAGAAAATATGTTGCGCATCAA
>JAOAAF010000042.1 GCA_026419015.1 Spirochaetota bacterium | reverse complement strand
AGCTCCCGCGCCTTCGACGCAACCGGCGAAAGCGCCGTGCGCCTGTCCCACAGCACAAAACCAACTACCCCAACCGTCTGCACAAATATCGCTGAAATGAGCACGTACATGAGGTTTTCAAGGCTATCGATGCGCGCGTTCACCGCCTTTAGCCCTTCCTCAACCTTCGTCTCAACACGAATGAGCCGGTCGCGGTCATCCTGCGTGAAGGGAATCTCCCGCGCTAATGCAACCGAGGCAACCATAACAAGTATGCCACACACTGACGCACATTGCGCCATAGTCTTCTCCTTAATAAAAGGTTTTGCATACATCACCGTTTTGCACGTATGCATAACTTTCTACAAATGCGTTAACGATGTGCATCTCTATTAAATAATACGCACAAATTACCGCAATCAGAAAAATTTTTTCCCGCACTAAAGCTTTCGCAGCTATTCACTTTAACTGTAATAATCCTTTTTTTAGCACAATCGCTTCAGATGGACACGTTTCCAAACAGCAAAAACATCGAATGCATTTGCGCGAAACAAACGTGGGTACTTTTGCACCTGGCCTTGTGAATATTGCATTGGCCGGACAAACTTTTTTGCAATACAAACATAACGTACATTTGCCTTCAATTGCAATCGGGCGTTCTACCAAAAGATTTTTAAGTGCTGGTGTAATGAAATTCCAAAATCTGCTTTTAAGGAGTGAGGTTTTTGAAGGCACAAAATCCTCAATCATCATTTTCTCAATATCATAGCCTTCGATGCAAATATCTTTAGGAGAATCAATCCCGAAATTTCGTGAGAATGCTCTTTTAATTGTAAAAATTTTCTCAATATCGAAATTAACAATTCTCGCTGCAACATAATCAACGGCAACCGCATCCGTTCCGGCAATGATCGCTCCTACTTCTCTCGGTTTCCCTGATGGCCCTGGGCCTTCTCCTTCTAATGCAACAATTCCATCCATAATATGCAAAAGAACTTTCGGCTTTTCAAACCCATGGAGAAATGCACCATATAAATCTAAGAGGTATTCGCTAAACTCAATAGGATCTGGTATTTTCATGTGCATTTGCGCCTTTTTTGTACCGGGAATGGCGCCAAAAATATTTTTAACCGCACCGGTGAGATGGGTGAGGCTATGGCTCTTTAACTTTGGTAGATTAACAATCACATCGGCATCAAAAAATGCCGCAGAAATCTCGTGCGTTTTGTAACGGCGTGCGCCATCCCAATGCAATGGACGCGTCACGGTGTTGTTTGCAATCTCCATTCCCAATTTCTGTGCCACTTCCATAAGTCCCGTTTTTTTAAGCGCATTCGGCAGTGCGAAAAAGTTTGGGGAATCGATCACCACTACCTTTTTCGCATACTCCTTCATAATTTCACCAACAGCTTGAAAAAAAACAGGATGTGTAGTAACCGCCCGCTCTGGAACAACCGGCATGAGCACGTTTGGCTTAAGCAACACTCGCTTCCCGCGCATTGCTGACAAATCAAACCCACTAAGCGATATTGCCATACGTACAGCTTTTTTTACCCCTTCCAGCTCATAGCGTTGGCACGGTACAAGCCCAATTAAGGTCCTCATTTATTCACCCCTTCTAAATAGTTTTTAAAGAACCACCAATCCATATAGCACAACGACTAAGATGACGTCTACAATTTTCAATCAGAAGGTACAGAGACAGAAAAATTTATAAAAATTTTATATTCCGTATTATTTTGATTGATGTTATTATTTGCTTAAACTATCCTATGTTAGGTTTGCTTTCGAGGAGGAAAGTTTATGGATCATCAACGAGAACTCGAAATTCGCGGAGAAAATTCCTACAACAAAGTAAGAATATTTCTCATTTTTGCTTTTTCAGTACCCGTGCTCATCGGATATTTAACAGGAACAATTCGGTGGGAATTTTTCCTCTTGGCAATGATAATTTACATCATATCGTTTATCATCTCCTATGTCGCTTTGCGTACTAATGCATATAGACCACAATTAAAATTTCTCTGTGCGGTTCTCGAAATTTCCGCTGTTTACTTTATAAATATAAGCAATTTATTTCTTCCACAAGGCGAATGGCAATTTTCCGTTGGCCAGCCGGCGCAGTACTCGGTGTATTTTGTTCTCATTTCAACTGCAGCGTTGAGATTTTCTCCAACTCTCGCACTATTTATGGGGATTTACAGCGCCATTATGTATTCATTGGTGCATATTACCGCAATTGCATTGAGGGGAATGCACTTAACATTTAGCTCAATAAGCAGCGATCCATTATCGTTGAGCGCAGTGAATTGGATTATTGCCTCAATTTTTATTTTAACTATGAGCACCGTTATCGCAATTGCAAGTAAATACGTACGCCAATTAGTATTAAGCGCAAAGGATAACGCAGATAAAGCGAATGAAGGATACAATCGGCTTTCAGAACTTATTCACGAAAGTTCAAAAGCCGTTGCCTCCTTAGAGAACATTGTTGAGCAAGTCACCGCAATTAGCAATGAAACAGCCGATTTGAGCAGGGATCACATGTCTTCAATTGAAGAAACAGTCGCAGTGATCGAAGAGGTTAATGCTTCTATAGAATCAATAGCTGCAAATGCATCAAAGCAAGGCGAACTTGCAAAAAATAATTATCAGACGATGCAAGCGCTTAACGAAAATATGAAAAAAATTGAAAACATGAGCGCTCATTTAAGCAAAAAAGGAAGCGAAATGCACCAAAAAGCGCTTACGGGCGAAAAAGAACTCACTTATGCGATGGAAGGAATTCAGCGCATACGCGAAGGTTCGCAACGCGTGAACGAAATTGTAAGCGTTATTAACGATATTGCAGATAAAACAAACTTGCTTGCGCTGAATGCTGCCATCGAAGCAGCACGTGCCGGTGAAGAAGGAAAAGGGTTTTCCGTAGTTGCCGATGAAGTAGGAAAACTCGCAGAAATGTCGAGCACCAATGCCGCTGAGATTGCCAAACTCATTCATACCACCGCTGCGAACACTGAAGCAGGTGTTAATTCAATCATGCAAACAGTTAATGTTCTTCGCGATATTACCACTGGCATTAAAGAAATGAACCAAATTACAAGCCACATGCATGCGCTTATCACTGAACAGGGTGCAGCAAATGCCGAAGCGCTTTTGAATACCGCAAAAACAGAAGAAATGGCAAACGCAATTGCCCACGCAACCCTCGAACAAATGAATGGGACCCGCGAAGTGCTTGCTGCGGTGGAATCGATAAACAAAGGTGCAGAGCGTTCTACACATCTTTCAGAAGCGCTCATTGGGGCAGTGAAAAAATTGTCCGACGTATGCCATAGTTTGAATAGCAAAATCTCACTTATTTCCATATAAAATATTTTTGAAAAGGCATGCAAATGCGATAAAATTAGTTTTTAAGAATCCAGGCGAAGTAAGAGGTTTTTATGCCGTTTATTATTTGGAACAAGGAATACAGCGTGGGCATCAAAAGCATGGATGAACAGCACTATAAACTCGTTGATTTGGCAAATAATTTATATGAGGCAATAAAGAGCGGAAGAAAAAACGAAGCGCTCATCGAGACATTTAAAGGACTTGTCGAATATGTGCAAGTTCACTTCAATGCAGAAGAAAAACTTATGGAAGATAACGATTATCCTTTTAATCAGCTGTTAAAACACAAGCAAGAACACCGCGATCTTATAAAAAAAATTAAAGAGCTTTTTGAAAAAGCAAAAGCCGGTTCGGCAACGGTGAATCTTGAAATGCTCAACTTTTTACGCGATTGGATTATGATTCACATTGCCGAATCGGACAAAAAATATGGCCCCTTTCTCAACTCAAAGGGTGTTAGTTAAATTCTTTAAAAATAAGGATTAAAATTATTTCCCTTTCTCCCGGAAAAGCTTTTCTGCAAATTCAAATTCTTTTGAATTTTTTCCAAGTTCCACATATTTCTGCATTGCCGCCATCTTCCGTAATCCTTGAATAGTGTGATATGGATGATCTTTGGTAAACGCATTTACTAACGCTGCAGGAATATTTCCACCCGGGTTTGCCTTAATATCGAATATTACTCGCGTGTGTTCGCGATCAACATATTGTAAAATAAACAAAGCTTTTAAATATGGCATTCGCACTCGTCCCGATTGTGCGGGATAATTATAGTTCGTGGATTCAATTACCACTACTCCCGTTGCATTTTTGTGATCTTGATACACATGAGTCTTCACCACTGCATCGCGATCAGCTACCGGCCAGGGAGAACGATTCACGTAATATACAATGAGGTTATCGTTGCCCATGTCTTTTAGCGTTTTGATTTCGCGGCAATTATACATCCATTGCGTATATGAAGGAACATCGCGAAAAATTGCCGCCACTGTCTCCAAGCGTGCATTGACAATTCCAATACCCTTAAACTGATCCAAGTCAGAACCTTCCTGTGGTTTCGTGTAACACGCAATGCCATCAGCAGTTTTTCGCAGCGTCCACTCGCTCTGTGCAGAAATATTGCTCGCCACAATTGTCGCAAAAACACCACACGCAATGATCGTACACAATCGTTTCATGGTATCCCCCTTATTCCATAAATTTATAAAATGGGGTGGAAAAATCCACCCCATTTTGTGCCTACCATTTGGTTATGAAACCTTCTCCACTAAAAGCGCGGCTGCATTCCCAAACGCACCGCACAGCGATGCGAGTCCATATTTTGAATCTGGGAATTCAGTTTTCAAAATATTCAAAAGCGTGATAACAATCCGCGCACCCGATTCCCCAAGAGGATGTCCAAGGGCAATGGCTCCACCCCATACGTTCACGCGTTCGAATGGCGCATTTTCCCTGTCGAGCTTTAAATCGCGGATGCATGCAAGCGATTGGCTTGCGAACGCTTCATTCAGTTCAATTGGTCCAATATCTTTTGGCGTAAGACCCGTTTTTTGGAAAAGTTTTCGGACAGCAGGTATGGGCCCTATCCCCATAATGGTTGGATCGCAACCAGCCATCACACCAATGCTGTATTTATACCGATACGGCAATCCAAGTTGATCTGCTTTCTTGCGACTCATAAGCAAAAGTGCGCAGGCGCCTTGCGTGAGTGGCGAAGATGTTGCTGCAGTGATTTTCCCATTTGGTTTAAACGATGGTTGCATGGTCGCCATTTTTTCCATGCTCACATCATCTCGAATCCATTGATCGGTATCTACGAGAATTTCATTACCCGCCTCATCGTGGCCCATTACTGGCACAATTTCATTTTTAAATTTCCCAGCATCGCGTGCGGCAGCAGCTTTTTTATTCGACCAGTAAGCCATATTTTCCATATCTTCGCGACTAATATTCCACAATTCGGCAACCTTCTCAGCTGTCATTCCCATAAGAAGATCCGGTCCGTTGTAAAACTGCAAAAGGCGTGGTGGGAAGTCCATATTCGCTCCCATTGGGACTTTCTCCATATCCTCAACGCCAGCCGCAATCATGATTTCGGTCTCCCCAGTCATAATCGCACGCGCCGCATGCATGATTGCAGACATGCCAGAAGGGCATTGATTCGTTAAGGTGTTGGTGGGCACACTGTCGGGAAATCCCGATGCCAACCATCCCAAACGACCAATATCGTTTTGCATACCCGAAGGATTTGCGGTACCCACAAAAACCGCGTCGACATCCTCCGGTTTCACCGCTTTGTTTCTTTCAAAAAGCGCTTTGTACACTTCCGTTAATAGTTCATCGGGGCGCTTTTTACGAAACCACCCTTTTTCACGATGGGCTCTTCCATTCGGCGTTCTCACTCCGTCAATAAAAACGCATTCCTGCATGGCAATCTCCTTCTCAATTTAAAATTAGATCCAGCTTGCGCTGTCAGTTGTGCGCATCATTTGGTTAACAAAATCAATACAATAAAGCATTACTTCTTTTTCTTCTTCGCTTTAACTGTTCGATCTTTTTTCTTAACAGACTTCTTCGTCGCGCGCGCCATCGCTTTTGAATATAACGCAATCGCCATTTCACGAAGTGCTTTTTTATCCACTTTCTGGACTGCAGTTACCGGCAAATCATCGACAATCCCCACCGCTTTTGGCACTGCATATTTTGCAACGCGATCAGCTAAATACTTAATAACGCTCTCTTCAGTGAGTTTTGATTTATGACCGCTTTTCGGCTTCACAAAAACTACCACGCGTTCGCTGCCTTCTCTTTCCGGATCCGGCACACCCACTGTCGCAGCTTCTGCAATGTCGGGATGATGATGCAAAATTTCATCCACTTCGCGCGAGTATACTTTATACCCTCCAACGATAATCATATCCTTTGTGCGATCGACAACATAAAAATAACCGCGATCATCCACTTTCACTACATCGCTTGTTCGTACATATCCTTCCTCGTCTAATCCGCTCCCAGGATTTGGCCAATACCCTAACATGCGCTGCGGACCTTTAAGACACATTTCACCAGTTTTGCCTGCGAGCACTTCCTCCCACGATAGCGTTCGACCATCATCCACATCCAAAATTTTCACTTCGGTATCAGGGAATGGAATTCCGATGGTGCCCCTCCGCTCCACATTTTTTCTTTTTTCTTTCTTGCTCGTTGATCGCAATAAAAACCCGGTCAATGCTGCCGTAATTTTACCCGTTATGCGAGGCCCTTGCAAGCGCATAATGAAATTTACTAACGGAATTATTCCGGGAATTGCAAGCAGCAAAACCAAAAATCGCAATCCTTTCTCCCCTCCAAACAAGCGTCGCATGAGCGTAATGTTCAAATGAGTAGTGGGAGACATCTCAGACAATCCATACCCTTCCATGATGCCACCGCTTGCTTTTTGTTCAAAATTTTGTTGGGTTGATTGAGGCAATGGTGCAGATCCCGAAATTCCTAAAATGTTAAGATCCTTTACATCTTCCGCTGCTAAGCTCATAAATTGTGCGGGTACGCCGAATTGAATTACCGGTCGATATTTTCGAATCATTCGGATCATGCTTTTTGTGTCACGAGGTTCCGGAATAAGGATTTGATCAGCACCTAAAAGTGTCATCGTATGCATAATGGAATGTCCGTACGAATGGAAAAATGGTAATCCCAAAAGCACTGCGATGGCACCTTGCATGAGCCGCGCAGAAGGTCCTACCGCATAAAAATTCTGAATCGAATTTGCATAAATGTTGCGATGGGTTAGCATGCACCCTTTAGGAATTCCAGTGGTTCCCCCTGTGAACAAGAGCGTTTCTATGTCGCGCTCTACATCAAAGCGAATTTCTGGAAGGGAATCGCCCGTTTCTTTTTCAAGTATGTCAGTAAGCCATAGTGCCCCAGGTATATCGTTTACAATTTCATGCCCTTTAAGTTCTGCCACATCTGTCGCGTAATCATCAAGCTTTGTGACAATCAAATGCTCAATAGTGCTTTTTTTCATCAGACGCAATGCCGTTTCGCCAAAATGCGCCAAACAAATTAAAACGCGGGGGGTTCCTTCATCAAATTTATGTTTAAGCGTTTCAAATGGTTCCAATGCACTCGAAGGAATATGAACAAGACCCGCTCTTGAAATTGCGTAATCGGCAATAACAAACTGAATGGAAGTTGGAAGAATAGTAGCAACCCGATCCCCTTTTTTAAGTCCCATCCGAAGCAATGCCGCGGCGAGTTTTTCTGCGTTGCGCTTCACTTCAGGATACGTCATTTTATAATCATATTGGATTATGCCATTCTTTTTGAATTTACGCGCCGCTTCTTCGAGAATATGAAAGACGGGTTTATCAGGATATGGTTGAAATGTACGGGGAATACCTAAAAGCTTATATTCCTTTTCCCACGGATATTTGTATGTCGCCATGATAATCTCCAACTTAAATAATCTTTATCATTTCATCATCACGATATTCTTTTTGAAAGAAATCGTTTTTCTCGCCGCTCACTTCTAACTAAACAAGAAAATTTAAAATCGAATGCGGCGCAGCGATTCATCTGCACCGCATATGCATTATTATTTAATGCGATTATGTAAAAAGCGGTTGTGTGGCCATTGCGAAGGACATGTCGCCTTCAATTTTCATTGCACCCGACATGAATAGATTTACAGGGTTCGCCTCACGGCGCATGAGCGCTGCAGTATCCTTTGCATTCATTTTAAATATGGCCTGCGGTTGTTGTGCACCATTAAGGATTGCCTCTACTTTCACCGTCGACCCACCAACATCAGATACTTCCGCAATAAAACTTCCCTTCAATCCTTTAAGGGCATTGTATTTCGCCTTGTTGAGCTCATTCATCATGCCCAAAATCATGTCTAAATTGTTTGTTTCAATCATCTTCTTAAGATCGTCTTCTGAAATTTTGATGCGAAGCATAGGATTTTCCATATCGCCCATTTGATGAGTTACCGCAGCCCCGTCTTTAAGAGTATAGCTAAACGCTTTCGAACCCACATTCACCACCATGGTGATTTCAGTACCCGCGAGCTGTTGCGCTGCATTTGATTCCGCAAGCTTTTGCTTCGCATAATCTGGCATGATTTTACCGAACAAATCTTCAATGCTTGTGTTTGCACTTACTGTTGGTATTGTTGCCATAATGACATCTCCTTCATAAAGATTTTAAATTTTACATTACGATTCGTGTACTGACATGTCAGTCTAATTTTATCATTATTTTGTCAAGCATTTTTTTACTTTTAATTTTTTTACATTGGCTTTCCTCATAATTTCGTTTTTTTGCATGCGGGTTTTTTCATGAAAATTATATTTCGAAACGCTATCGCATCTCTTTCTCGGAAAAAATAATAATTGACACTTGAGTCTAATTTTTATATACTAATACCCATACTAAGCTGCTACGATAAAATAATGATATCGAAGGTGAAATATGAACGCAGAAGCACGCAAGGCTCATATTTTGAAATGCGCAAAAAAACTGTTCGCCGAACATGGGTACTATAAAACGCAAATTTCCGATATCATTCGAGAAGCAAAAATTGCACGCGGCACAGTCTATCAATATTTCGAAAACAAAGATGATCTGTTTGTAACTCTTCTTGAAAACTTTTACGCTGATTGGGAAAAGGCAGTTGCGCTTAACCTTAAAGAGATTGATTTAGACAAAATTTCGGCAAAACAATACATTTTTTATCGCATTAAAAATACTCTTAAATTTCTCCAATCAGACAGAGATCTTTGTTCGATTGTGCTGCGCATGGGAGTTGGATTGCATAAAGATTTCGATCTTTTAATACAGCGCTTCGAAGCAAAAATATTAAATCTCATCGCGAGCGATCTTGAGTTAGGCATTCGTTATGGAAACGTGCGAACCGATATCAATATTGAGCTTGCATCAAATCTCATTGCGGGAGCTCTTTTTCGACTTTCGTATCATTACTTTGTGTATAAAAAAGGCGTGCATATCGATCTCGACGCGATTACCACACAAATTGTGAACATTATAATCCCGGGAATTTTTGTTGAGAGAAAAAAAAAGAGTTGACAAAAATATAGTTATAAATGAACTGACATGTCAGTCTATAACACAATTGTGACGCATCACATAACTCAAATGTCAATGGAGGAATTATGATCTCATTTATGCCATCAGAAGAACAATCCGTAATGAAGGAAACTCTCGCAAAGCTTGTCCAAAACACCATAAAGGACAATGCGCACGATATGGATGAGAAGCGCATTATTCCGCAGGAATTCATTGCAAAGTTTCGCGAACTTGGCACCGTTCAATCGCCTATCCCTGAAGAATATGGCGGTTTTGGCCTTGCGGCATCGCCAATTATGAATACCATCATCCTTGAGGAACTCGCTGCAGGCGATATGGGATATGCAATCGCTTGCACCCTTCCATCAATTTTTATTAATCCAATTCTTGAATGCGGTACCGATAAACAAAAAGAAAAATACTTACCCGCCCTCGCATCGGGAGAATGTGAAGCAACGCTTGCAATCAATGAAATGCATTTCAAGTTTGATGCTGCCTCGCCCAAAACAACTGCAGAAAAAAAAGGCGGGAAATACATTCTCAATGGCGAGAAATGTTACGTACCGCTTGCAGATGTCGCAAAATATTTTCTTGTCGCTGCGCGATGCGAAAACGAAAACTGCCTCTTCATTGTAGAAGGGGGAACCCCAGGGCTTGTGATCGGCGAGCGCGAGAAAAATCTCGGTTTGAACACTTTATCCACGTACAAAGTTACATTTTCTTCCTGCGAAATTCCCGAAGAAAATAAGCTTTGCGGTGCAGAAGGATATGATCGCCTTTTGCAAAAAACGCGCATCGCAATGTCTGCGCTGGGCACAGGCGTTTCGCGCGCCTCATTCGAATACGCGCGCAATTATGCCAAAGAACGAGTCCAATTTGGTGAACCAATTGCACACCGGCAAGCAATTGCTTTTATGATTGCTGAAATGGCATACGAAGTCGATGCGATGCGGCTCATGACATGGAAGGCTGCATCAGCCCTCGAAGCCGGTCGCGATGCGAAACGCGAATCATATTTGGCAAAGCTCTATGCTGGCGAAATGACGATGAAAATTACCGATTATGGCGTTCAGATCTTAGGCGGTCACGGTTACATTCGCGAACACCCCGTTGAACGGTATTACCGAAACGGTCGCTGTATTGCGTGCCTCGAAGGGCTTGCAATTGTGTAATGGTGCATCCTTTGAAGACAATTGAAAATGGAGGAAAGCTATGATAAACCTTGAAACCCCAGATTATCTTAAAAACCTTACTAGCGGTATTCATAATCTTGCAAAAACAGTTCTTCGTCCAATCTCGCGAAAATACGATGAAGAGGAACATTCCTATCCGAAGGAATTAGATATGTTCCGCGGAATGCAAATTCTTGGCAGGCCAAAGAAAAAAAAGAAAGATGACGAAACAAAACAAGAAGGGGATGGCAAACCCAAAAAAGGCATTAACCTTTCTACCGTTGCAGTAATTGAAGAAATGTGCTGGGGCGATGCCGGATTGCTCCTCTCTATTCCCAACGCTGGTCTTGGGAATGCTGCCATCGCAGCGGTGGCAACCGACGAACAGATGGAACGTTTCGGAAAAATGTGGGCAGCGATGGCCATTACCGAACCCGGCGCAGGATCGGATTCAGGAGCAATTACTACAACCGCAGTTCTCGATGGCGACGAGTGGGTGCTTAACGGAGAAAAAATTTTCGTAACCTGCGCTGATCGATGCGATTGCGTTGTTGTATGGGCGACTGTCGATAAAAAAGCGGGCAAAGCAGGGATTAAATCCTTCGTCGTCGAGAAGGGAAGGCCTGGTTTTCGATTGGAGCATCTTGAGCACAAGCTTGGCATTCGCGCTTCTGATACCGGCACCTTCGTACTCGATAATTGTCGCATCCCAAAAGATAACATTTTGGGAAGCCCAGAAGTAAAAACGGGCACCGAAGGATTTAAAGGTGTCATGAAAACTTTCGACAACACTCGTCCCCTTGTGGCCGCAATGGCAACGGGCATCGCGCGAGCTGCGGTCGATTATTTGCGCGAAAAGATTGAAGAATCCGGCATCAAACTCGATTACTCAAAAAACCCAAACAATGTGTCAAGTATCGAAAAAGAATTCTATCTCATGGAAGCGCATTTAGAAGCAATGCGATTGCTCACGTGGCGCGCTGCGTGGATGGCAGATAACGAACAATTTAACAATACCGAAGCTTCGATGTCCAAAGCTAAAGCGGGGCGCTGGGCTACGCTAATCACCCAGAAAACGTGCGAACTGTTGGGACCTTTGGGATTTACGCGAGATGAACTTCCTGAAAAATGGATGCGTGATAGCAAGATCATGGATATTTTCGAAGGGACGGGACAAATTCAACATTTGATTGTTGCGCGCAATATTCTCGAATTGTCGAGCAAAGAACTCAAATAAGAGTGCGAATGGATAATTCGCAATATCTCAAAATATTTTTTTAAGAGGTGAGGGCTATGAAGTTAGACGATGTAAAAAAGATTGCAGTCATCGGTTCAGGAGCAATGGGTCATGGCATTGCACAGGTATTTGCACAAGCAGGGTATAAAGTAACCATGAAGGACATCAAACAGGAATTTTTAGACAATGCTATGTCAAAAATTCGCGACGGGTTAAAATTTCTGGTGGATAAAGGCAAAATGACACAAGAGGCGATGGATGCAACGATGAACAATCTCTCAACAACCACCGATACAAAAGAAGCAGTTGCCGGTGCTCAAATCATCATCGAGGCCGTTCCAGAAATTATGGATCTAAAAAAACAGGTGTTTAAAGAACTCTCGGATCTTTCTTCAAAAGATGCTATTTTAGCAACAAACACATCCACGATGAGCGTTTCTGAAATCGGAAGCGTTGTCGATAATCCATCCCGATTTGTTGGAATGCATTTTTTCAATCCCGTCACTCGCATGAAGCTTGTGGAAATCATCTATGGAAACAAAACAAGCGATGCGACGGTTGATTTACTCTGCGAAGCGTCAAAAAAATGCGATAAAATCCCAGTCAAAGTATTAAAAGACCGACCTGGTTTTATCGTAAACCGCATAAGCGCACCAAACCAAGCGCTCCTCTCCGCCATCTTAGATGAAGGGAAAATAAAACCCGATGAACTCGATGCAGTGATGAAACGCATGGGAGCAAAAATGGCTCCATTTGAAACAGCAGATTTTGTAGGACTCGATGTATTTTGCCATACGCTTGAATACTATGCGAAAACCCTCTCGAAGGACTATGAGCCGGGCAAATATTTAAAAGAAAAAATTGCAAAAAATGAACTTGGGATGAAGACTGGAAAGGGAATTTACCAATGGGTTAATGGAAAGGCGGTTATCGATACGTCGAAAGAAACCACTGACATCACCCCAATTCATCTTCTTGCCGTACAAATCAATGAAGCTGTCCGCGTGTGGAAAGAAGGCATTGCGCAATCAATTCAAGATATTGACGATGGAGTAAAATACGGAATGAATGCGTTTGCAGGTCCTTTCACGCTTGCATCAGGAATGCAGCCACAACAGCTCGCTGATGCATTGAATTATTTAAAAGAGCGTTACAAGTTAGCAATCTTCACACCAGAACCCGAAATTATCGACGGCTCATTCAAAACTATTGGACGCTAATTAAGGAGGAAAAATTATGTCAGATGCAATTCTTTTTGAACAAAAGGGGCCAGTGGCTATTCTTACGATCAACAGGCCAAAAGCAAACCAATTAAGCCACGAAGTGTTTGAACAAATGCGCAAACAGCTCGATATGATTGAAATGAACAAAGAGATTCGCGCAGTGATCATCACCGGAGCAGGCGATAAAATCTTCAGCGCAGGTGCAGACCTCACCCAGGGGTTTGGCGATTTTGGCCCAGTAGATTTTCTTAAACGTGGGCAAGATATCTGGAATAAAGTTGAAGATTTAGGGAAACCAGTGATCGCAGCGCTTAATGGTCATGCATTAGGCGGCGGATGTGAACTTGCGATGGCATGTCATTTTCGATTCATTAAAAAAGGTGCGCGCATTGGGCTTACTGAAACAAATTTAGGCATCATGCCGGGATATGGCGGTACTTTAAGAATGGTTCGTCTTGTTGGAAGACCAAAAGCGCTTGAAATTATGCTATTAGGAAGACAACTTGAAGCTGAAGAAGCGTTGGAAATTGGTCTTGTCGATAAAATATGCGAAGAAGGGAAATTAATGGACGAAGCGCTTGAATTCGCTGAAAAGCTTTCAAAAAGACCTCCAATAGCTGTTCGTGCAATTCTTAAATTGGTATCGATGAGTCCCAGCATTTCGCCCGAACAGCACTTAAAAATTGAACGTGAGGAGCTTGCAAAACTATTTACTACAAAAGACATGATGGAAGGAATGACTGCATTTGCGCAAAAACGCGAACCCGTCTTTAAGGGGGAATAGTTCTGCCATACATCTCTATACCGCTCACAACCCGCCGGCGTGTCGTTCCTCCAATACAGCCCATCCACCTCCAGCTGATAGGACACGCCGGCCTCTTTTTTTACATTGCCGAATGTAAAAAATTCCCTTTATAACTTTAACTGAAATATCAAAAACAATCGTTGAATAAAAATTATTAGTACTTTTGTAACAACTACTTGATATTTTTTAAATCTCCCACTGCGTGACCACAAGTTAAGTAAAAAATTATGCTTGATTAATTGAAAAATTTTCGAATTCCTTTGTGTACAATCGCATTATTTTTTTCTTGGAAAGGAGACCAGCATGAAATTACATCGATTCATTGGGTTTTCGATCTTATGGTCAATTTGTATTTTTTCGCTTTTCTGCGCCAAGTCGGGCAAAGACGCGGAGGGGAAAGAAGTCCCCGCGGAATTTTTTACAACGTGGTCGCTGTATAAAGATTGCCCAACTAATATTGTCACATTCAACCGCAACGGTACCTTCGAATTTATCGATTGCTATCACGATGATGAAGGAAAAGAAAAACGCGATGTATTCACTGGCAATTTCTACTATCTTGGAGATAAAAAAATTAAAATCGATAAACCAGGAGAAATACTTACCATCTACGAAATTGCAACCGAAAATGGCAAATCTGTACTCAAAAGCAGCGGTTTTACGTTTTATTCTTCATTCAAATAAGCGGAAGCACAACTCATTATGGGAGCATCATCAAAAACCACGCTCTTCTTATTTGACAAAGAAGAGATCCTAAAAAGAGAACCAATTTCTCCGCAAGAAGAGCTGATTCTCGAATACATCAACGCAAGAGTAGTAAAAGCAAAATCGTTAAACGATATTCTCGATTTTCTTTTTGAAGAAATAAATCAGATCATCCCGTGCGATCGACTTGATATCGCATTTGTCGAAGACGATCAAAAACGAATGGTTCTTCACTACGTAAAGGCTTCCTACAGCCCAATCTATCTTTTACAAGGATATGCAACAGATATCGCAGGTGGCTCTATTCAACAAGTATTTCAATCAGGAATGCCAAGCGTTATTTGCGATATGGAAGCACACGCGAAAGAAAATCCTTTGAGCGAATCAGCGCGATTATTGGTACAGGAAGGCATACGGTCCTCAATGGCAACCCCCCTTTCTGTAGAAGGAAAACCCCTTGCGATGCTCATGTGCCGTTCAAAAAAAATCGCTGCCTATGGACCGCATGAAGTTCGATTGCAAATGGCATTTGCAGAGCAACTTGCACAATCAGTCGAAAAAGCTTATCGCCTGGATGAATTATCCCGTGCAATGAACTCCTACATGGAAATGTTAAGCTTCGTCAGCCATGAGTTGAAAAGCCCTCTGGCCTCGCTTATTACCCTTGGCAAAACTCTCGCATCGGGATATTTTGGGAAACTCGATGAACTCCCTCGCCAAATTGTTGAGCGAATTGTAAAAAAAGCCGAATATCTGCACAATATGACAGAAGAATATCTTACCCTTGCAAATTTTGAAACAGGAGAAATTCACATCAATCCGCGGGAAGTAAATTTCATCGAAGAAATTGTCGAGCCATCTCTTGCGCTTACACATGAGCATTTCGAAGAACAAAATATCACCATCGAAAAAGATATTGCCGATAACATTCCCCCCATCATATGTGACCCAGCACTGATAAAAATTGTGTTAAACAACCTTTTATCAAATGCAGCAAAATACGGCAATAAAGGTGGGACCGCCAAATTAAAAGTTCAAATGTCAAATGATCGCTTGCGCGTATCGGTGTGGAACGAAGGGCCGGGTTTCCCCGAACACGAAAAAGTGCGGTTATTTAAACGCTTTTCGAAAATACAAACACCAGAACTTTTAGAACGAAAAGGCCATGGTGTGGGATTGTATGTTTCATGGAATATCATCCACATGCATGGCGGTCGAATTTGGGCTGCATCGAAACATGGAAAGTGGGCTGAATTTTCCTTCGAATTGCCACCAAAAATGGATCAGTGCATATTGCATTAAAAATTTTTCCTTTCTTCGCGATGGTGTTGGTACTCCCCTTTGAAAGCTCGACGTATGGGGGAAAGACATGCAAAAAACGTTAAAAATGAAATATGCATCTTTTGGGATGTTTTTATGTATTTTCTTTTCATCTGCAATGTGCAGCAATCGTTCATCTCAGGAAATTGAAAAAATCACACCATTGGATTCACCACAACTGCCATCTCGTGGTTTTTTTATGGGTGTGTTGCCAACCCCTGCATGGGGACAAACTTTTGATGATTCATATGCACAAGCCGCTCAACATGTCGAATTTGTCCCTGTATGGGGGAGACCTTCCCCATTTTATTCCCTTGCAGATGATTTATCCGGAGAGTGGGGTTTTACATTTGTCCAAAAACTGATTCGCAATAATAAAATGTTTCCTATTATACATCTCTCCTTTATCGGAAATAGTTTCACACTTGTAACCCCTCCTGGATTGGAAAATGCAACTTTAAGCAATATTCAATGGCAAGAAGCCTACAGAAAAGCAGCTATCGACGTAGTTAGAACTTCAAAGCCTCTTTATCTTTCGATCGGGAATGAAGTCAATAGATGGTACGAAAAATTTGGCCTAGAAGGCGAAAACGGCTTTATCCATTTCATTCGACTGTATGAATCGATATATGACGAAATAAAAAAGATTTGCCCAGAAATACAAATTTTTTGCACCTTCGCGCGCGAAATTGTTGCGGAAAATCGTGAGGCCAGTTTAGAAGTTTTAACGTATTTCAATCCCAATAAAATGGATATATTAGTCTTTACAAGTTATCCATACGCTGTCAAAGGAATTAATTCACCTTCCAAAATTCGAAATTCCTACTATCGTGAAGCCGCAAATTATTTGCCCGGGAAACCATTTGGTTTTAGTGAAATCGCATGGTCATCTCATTCTTATTTTGGAGGTGAAAGCGAACAATCCAATTTTCTCGTTCAAGTTTTAGGAAGACTAACGAAGGAACAGGGAATCGTAGTACAATTTTTAGGGTGGTGTTGGCTTCATGACATTGATGAAAGCGATACTGTTGGTTTACTAAAAATTGATGGCACGGCACGAATAATTTATAATACATGGAAAAACATATCAGCTAAATGAAGCATCCGGAGAATGCGTGAAAATCTGTTTCAAAATCGTTAGAAAAATTGTAAAAAATTTTCAAATATTACCAATCTATTAATTAGATCGTTTAAATAATTTTTTTAAATTATAATTCCTATGTGCTTGACTTATACTAATATCAATCTAAGAAATATTTACAAATATATTTTTTATTACATTAAAAATTGTGCTAATTAAAAGACACATAAAAGTTTTTTTATTTCTATTTCTGTGCCTTTCAACATCGGCGTATTCTGAAATGGGTGGAATCACCTTTTTAGTTGGAGAAAACATTCCCGTTGGCACTTTTTCTGACTATTTTTCCTATGGCCCTTCTGCATCGCTTGGCATACTTATCCATACGCCGTATTTTTATAAATACCTTTTCAGCGAGGGAACCGTTACGTTCAATAAACATTCCTTACATGAAAGTCCCAATTCGCATTTGACGATGTATTCTCTTGGACTTGCAACAGGTATTTTTTACCCTTTGGGCAAATATATTGTTCCTTATGGGTCAATTGGCATTCAAGAATCTTGTTTAGTGTTCAATGCACACACTACTAACAAAACCGTCACAGAATTTTCCCCTATGGCTTTTTTACAAGGAGGTATTGCCATCCCGTTATATTCTCAATTTTTCCTTCGTTGTAATGTCACTTTTACTATTGCCGAAATCTCACACGAACGATTTTCTTCAATCTCTTTTTCAATTGGCGGAATGTTGAATTATCCACCCAATATGTGGCGCATTGGGAGCCCATATGATACAGCCAAAAAACCACATCAACAAGAAAATGCCGACGATTTATATAAAGAGGCTCAGGCAGCAGCTGAAGCAGGTGAAATAGAAAAGGCTGAAGACTTGTTAAAAAAGATTTTTGAATTAAATCCACAGCATCAACCATCGAAAGAACTACAAAATAAATTTTTGATTGCAAAAGAAAATTACAATAAAGCAACATTACTTATAAATGAAAAAAAATATTTCGCTGCAATTGCTCCCCTAGAGCTTTCACTTCCCTATATAAAAAGTGCATCGAAAGACTTACTCTTCGTGCGATCAAAATTGATAAATGAAATCCCTTACCTAGAAAAAGTGGGCATTGAAGCATATCAAAATAAGGATTACAATCGTTGTATCATTATCATGAATAAAATAAAAACAATTGACCCAAAAAACGAAATTGTTGAAATGTACCTGCCAAGAGCCATAAAGCGGAAAGAAGCAATTGAACGATTGAAGTAAACTTTAAATGAGCATACGAACAAAAATAATACTTATTATAACAACCGTAATTATCTTAACTGCACTCCCTCTTTCGCTTTTATTTTTTCATAGACAGCAACAAACAATTTTAAAACAAATTATTAATGAAGGGTTCAATTCAGCGGAAATTCTTTCGCGAACTTCTGCACATATTCTGCTTATGAATGGTGGAAAAATTGAATCGGCAGAGATCGATTGTAGGGAGATGATGGACATTCTTAAACCATTTCACGCAAAAGGCATGGTGTATGCCGATTCGCTTATACTATCGCAAAATAAAAACATCAATGGGAAAATCCTCGCGTACATTAAACACCACTCAGCCTCTCTTCCTCAGGATTATGAAAAAAAATATCTCCCCGAATCAAATTTGGAAAATCTCATCAGCAATCCATTCCATAGGGAAATAATTGTCGATGATATTCATGATACTTTTCTCGAGATGGCTGCTATTACCCCACTGCCTGGCAGTACCACGGTTATCATGGGGAGAGTATTGTATTCAAAAAATGCAATTCTTTCGCCATTAATTAGCTATCGCAATGTGACACTCGTGACGCTTTTTGCAATTATATGCGGAATGTTGATTGTCGGATTAACAATAAGCGCTTTCATCACCCGTCCAATTGTACATCTTGCGAAGGGGGTTGAACGAATTGAATCGGGCGATCTATCATACGAAGTTCCATTGCTTAGCAACGATGAACTCGGAAAACTCGGTAACTCTTTCAACAGGATGGCACGTACTCTCGCTTTGAAAATTGCCGAACTAGAAGAAATGAACAAATCGCTTGCGCGCATGGATGCCATCAAAGATGAATTTTTAGCAACCACTTCACATGAATTAAAAACACCAATTAACGGTATTATCGGAATTGCCCAATCGCTTTTGGATGGAGCATCGGGAGAGCTCGACAAATCGTTGCGCCAAAATCTCGAAATCATCGTGGCAAGCGGTAAAAGGCTTGCCGGTCTTGTGAACAACATTCTCGATTTCTCTCGCATCAAAAATATGGACATTGTGCTTTCCAGAAAACCCGTAGAACTTTATTCGCTTATTCACATCGTATTGGCAATCATCACACCGGTTGCACAAAAAAAACGAATTTCTTTATTAAACACAATAGAACCGGGCAACATTTTCATCTTTGGCGATGAAAATCGCCTTCAGCAAATTTTTCTCAACCTTCTCGACAATGCGGTAAAGTTTACTGAACAAGGTGAAATTCGAATCTCGTCACTGATAAAAGGGGAGAACGTAGAAATACAAATTGCAGACACAGGAATCGGTATTCCTTTCGAAAAGCAGAAGGATATTTTTGAACCTTTTGTCCAGGCTGATAGTTCTATCTCTCGACGATTTGGTGGAACGGGGCTTGGACTTGCGATTGCAAAAAAGCTTGTCGAACTTCATGGAGGCACAATCGCCATTTCGTCGCTTCCACACAAGGGCACCACGGTAACCTTACAGCTTCCTCTCTGCAAAAAGCACGATAAAACTCCCGAACAATGCACAGAAACGACTTTTATTAATTACGAACAAATCAATTTCCCTGAAGTCACCGAGTACATTTCGAACAAGCAAAATAAAGAGACGGTTGGGAAAATTCTTATTGTAGACGATGATATTGTAAACATCCAAGTGCTCATCAATCATCTTTCACTTTCGGGCTATGATGTCCGCATTGCAAGAAGCGGTCAACAGGCAATCGAACTTGTAAGTAGCAAATTGTACGAACCCGACTTAATATTGCTCGATATTATGATGCCGGTGATGACGGGATTTGAAGTTTGTAAAATTATCCGCGAAACATACAAGCCATTTGAGTTGCCCATCATCATGGTAACCGCACGCACTAATTCCGACGACATTCGGGCAAGTTTTGAAGTTGGAGCGAACGATTATATTACAAAACCCTTCGATAAATCAGAGCTACTTATCCGCGTGAAAAATGCTATCGATTTGAAAAAAGCAACTGAAAAACATCATCGATTTCTTGAAATACAAAAAGATCTTCTCATCGCGAAAGAAATCCAAAAACAAATACTCCCGAAAGAGATACCTCGTATTAGCAAAATCAATATTGCAACAATATACTTACCGATGGAAGGCATCGGTGGAGATTTCTACGATTTTCATTTACTTAATGATGAACTTGTTGGCATCTTCGTCGCAGATGTAGTAGGTCATGGAATTTCGGCGGCGATGCTCGCAGCGATGATTAAGATTGCATTTTCTGTTAACCTAGAATTCGCACACAAGCCCAACGAACTTATGCGCTCAATCAACAACGAATTGGCGAAATATCTCGGCCATTTATTCATCACCGCTCATTACATCGTATTGGATTTGAAAGAAAACAAGTGCATATTTTCCAATGCTGGTCACTGGCCACCGCTGTTGTATCGGCGAAAAGAAAATGCATTTTTATCTCTTCACACGAGAGGCCGACCTTTGGGGACTGGCTTTTCAACAGATTTTCATTCAGCCATATTACCCATTGCCAGAGGCGATCGAATATTCATTTTCACAGATGGTCTAATTGAATGCAGAAACAAAAACGGGGAAATCTTTGGCGAAGATCGTCTGCGCTGTTTTCTCACCGATACAATAAACCTATCGCCGGAAGATGCGATAAGTTCTATTATCTCCTCCGCTTTTCAATGGACCGGGAAACATGAATTGTATTTTGACGACGATGTGTGCATGCTCATCGTTGATATCGCATAATCTCTATTTTTCTGGTCCACTAACGCAACGCACAAAGGCAGTCTGCGTTTTCCAACGCCCAGGACTTGCTCCCCAAAGGAAATCAAATGACCATGCTCTCTTTGAATCATTTCGATATGTGCTCGAAGACCAGTAATGCGAATGCAAAAACCCGCTCTCAGAACCTCGTGGAATGTTTGGAAAATACGAAATCTGTATTAATGAAACTTTAAGCGAATCAAATACCGGATCTATGATTTTGTAATACGTTACTATGCTTAAAAGCTCGCGAATATTCGGAAGTCGCCAGGATGTGATCCCTTTGTAGTTCAAATTATGGCATACTGTTACCGCCTGCTCCCAGGTATACTCTGCTGCCGGTCCTGAACAATCGCTGCTATCATCCATCACGCCGCCAGCTTTCATTGAACATTTTGTCCATCGAAGGCCGGTCGCTTTATCGAGAACTGTTCCTGCGAGTTCGCCAGTTCCTTCTTCATACAAGCGACTGGCAATGCCCATGGTCGTGCACAGGGAAAGCGCTATTGCAATCGTGTATTTTGCTTTTCGTACGCGCATACTTTTCATAGCCTCCTATGCTTCAGATCAACCGATTCTATCGGATCGCAGGATTTGCTTTATGATAATTTACCAATGAAACCAATTCAGCAAAGGTTGGTAAAAACCAATCATCTCGTCCGGCATATACCAAATTAAGGCATGCGTTGAGCGCATCTGCCCATTCATAGCGTTGATGCGTCCCCGTACACAATGAGCTTGAATCGACCTGACCTTCGCTCGATAATGAACAACGCGTCCATACCAGGCCTGTGATCAAATCGGTCACCGTGCCATCACCGTTATTTTTGAATTGCTGCGATGGAAGATGATTTCTGTAAAATCCATCATCGCCTTCAATGAAACTTTCTTCCTGACCCGTCGCAGAAAGAGAAAAATACATCGAGTGAAATTCTTGCGGATCACTTTGTGGTGTACCGCCTAAATCAACGTTTGCAACGCATCGAACGAAATATAGATTTCCTGGATATTCATCTGCATTGACGCTTCCATCTCGAAAATCGACATACACCGCCGCCCCTAGCGACGTCCACTCAGTGCTTGTCCAATACACATCCTTTTCCGTTCCTGGAAACGCAGTTGTTGTTGCTTGAACTTCTTCCTCAACGGAATCGAGCAAGTCTTGCGCGTTACATGATACAAGCAAAATTGTTCCACCAAAAAATAATATTATTGTTATTAAAATGAACGTTTTTTGAAGCATCAGGTTATTCTCTATGGATTAATATTTGGAATTAATTCATTGACATTATAATTATATCCAATATCTTAATAAAATTCAAACAAATTTTGAAAAATTTTTCTAATGATAAACCGACCAATGGTAATATTACGCATTATGACAGAAACCCTTTTGATGTGTTATCGTTTTTTTTCACATAATCACACATTAAATTAAATACAATGAGTCGAGACTCGTTTCGCACATCGATATTCAATATTATCGAGTATATAAACAAAACAGAACTTTCTGCCTCTGGCAAAAAGTTAGTTCTACATTACTTCAATCAATCGAAAATGCCCACTTCATACAGAAAGGCAATCGAGGCGATTGAACGATACCTTAGCGATTCCCTACCGGTTGGAAGTACGCGTTCACCACAACTTCAAAAGCTCATTGAAGAAATGGCTCTTGAAGCAGAAAAGTGGGATAGCGAATAAAAATCGAAACGACAAAACAAGAAATGGAGAATTCGACTATGAATTTCTTTAAAGCACATGAAAAAATCTATGCTGCAGCGACTTCTGTCGTTGCAGCAATATTTCTCACAATTTTCAAGATTGTGGTTGGTATTACTACTGGAAGCTTGGGAATATTAGCTGAGGCTGCGCATTCCGCTTTGGACTTGCTCGCAGCACTGGTGACATTGCTTGCCGTAAGATTAGCTGAAAAACCTGCCGATGCTGAGCACACCTATGGACATGGGAAAATTGAAAATCTCTCTGCCCTTTTTGAAACATTGCTCCTTTTTGTGACATGCGGCTGGATTATCCGCGAATCGATTGAACGGCTTTTTATTACTCATACTCATGTGAAGGCAACTGTGTGGGCATTCCTCGTAATGGTCGTTTCAATTGCATTAGACTACTCTCGTTCGCGAATGCTTTACAAAACAGCAGAAAAGTACAACAGCCAAGCTCTTGAAGCAGATGCGCTTCACTTTCATACAGACATTTGGAGTTCATCCGTAGTCATTTTAGGCCTTGCATGCGTGAAACTTGGCGAATTTTTTCCCTCACTCCATTTTTTGCACGATGCAGATGCCGTTGCGGCATTTGGAGTTGCAATAATTGTCATCGCCGTAAGCACAAAACTAGGGATTCGTGCAGTGAAGTCGCTTATTGATACTGCACCGCATGGGATAGCAAGCGAGATAAAAAATAAAGTCGAACAGATTGATGGAGTTATCGATTGTCATAACATCCGAATACGAAATTCAGGTGCCGATGTATTTGTCGATGTCCATATACACATGAATGGGAACGTTTCGCTCTCAAAGGCTCACTCGCTTACCGAAGAGGTTGAAAAGGCGATTCAAACAATTGCACCGCGCGCAGATGTAACTGTCCATCCTGAACCCCATAAAAACAAACGCAAAATGAGAAGAAAAAATAAAAACCGAAAACGATAAGATTTTATTCAAAATCGCTGTTTCGTTACATGTGGACAGGTTTTTCCTTATCCCAGCTTTCAGGCGTTTCCTCTTTCTCAACCTTTTCAATCAGAGAATCCTTAAACTGATCGAGAAGCATCTTCGTCTTTTCTGAATCTTTAAAAAATTTCTCTGGAGATTCGAGCGCAATGAAAAGCACTTCTTCCATTTTGCTCACCGGATGAAACACCATCTGGTTGCGCACGTAATCGGGGATTTTTTCAAGTTCTTTTTCGTTTTCTTTTGGAATAATGATATGCCGCACTTGGGCGCGATGTGCAGCAAGTACCTTCTCTTTCAAACCACCGATGGGCAATACTTTACCGCGTAAGGTAATTTCACCCGTCATCGCCACATCGCAGCGGACAGGGATGTTTGAAAGAAGCGATGCAATTACTACCGCCATTGTAATTCCCGCTGAAGGTCCATCTTTGGGAATTGCGCCTTCGGGCACATGAAGATGCAAATCGAATTTACGGGTTAATTCTTCTTTTATATTAAAGAAATTTTGATTCGCTTTAATGTACGTAAAGGCAGCCTGCGCAGATTCCTGCATTACCTCGCCGAGTTTCCCAGTAAGAATGAGATTTCCCTTTCCTTTAATAAGCGAAGCTTCTATTTGTAAAATATCGCCTCCGACTTCTGTCCATGCCAGTCCGTTTGCAAGCCCCACTTCGTTTTTCTGCTCTTTTACACCGTATTTGTACTTGATTGGACCTAAATATTCATGAAGAACTTCTTCTGTGATTGTTCGCTTATAACCCTTGCCATACTTCACCACCTCACGCGCAACCTTTCTGCATACTTTCGCGATGACGCGTTCAAGATTCCTCACCCCTGCCTCACGCGTGTAGTGCCGAATCGTGTATAACATCATCTCTTCGGAATAATCGATATTTTCCGGCTGTAACCCATTTTCTTTAATCTGTTTTGGTACCAAAAACTTCAATCCAATGTTAAGCTTTTCCGGTTCAGTATAGCTCGAAAGTTCGATAATCTCCATTCGATCCTGCAATGGAAGTGGAATTCTATGTTGTACATTTGCGGTGGTGATGAACAATACCTCCGAGAGATTATATGGCACCTCCATGTAG
>JAOAAF010000003.1 GCA_026419015.1 Spirochaetota bacterium | reverse complement strand
CTCCTGAAGGTCCGAACATCGGACTGATCGGCTCACTGACAACATACGGAAAAATAAACGAGTACGGCTTCATCGAAGCTCCGTACCGGCGCGTAGACAAAGCGAAGGGCATCGTTACCGAAACCATTGAATATCTTACAGCCGATGAAGAAGAAAACGAATATATTGCACAGGCAAATGAGCCGCTGGATGAAAACGGCTATTTTGTTGAAAAAGAGCGTATCATTTGTCGCCATAAGGGGAATTACTCTTCTGTGCGTCCGACGGAAGTGCGATACATGGACGTATCCCCATCGCAGATCTTTTCTGTGTCGACAAGTTTAATCCCATTCTTGGAACACGATGATGCTAACCGTGCTTTAATGGGCTCAAACATGCAGCGGCAGGCTGTGCCCCTTATCGAAGAAGAAATACCGCTTGTGGGAACTGGGATTGAAAAATTTGCTGCCTACGATTCGGGTGTCTTGGTGGTTGCGAAGAGAGCCGGTGAAGTAATCTATGCCGATGCGAAAAGAATTAAAGTAAAAACCGCAAGTGGAGAAATTGATGAGTATGAACTTTTGAAATTCAAGCGCACGAACCAGGGGACATGTTTTAACCAAAGGCCCGTGGTGAAAGAAGGGGATAAAGTAAAAATTGGGGATATCCTTGCGGATGGGCCTGCAACGAGTATGGGGAGGCTTGCGCTCGGTAGGAATGTATTGGTTGCCTTAATGCCGTGGATGGGATACAATTTCGAAGATGCTATTCTGATTTCTGAACGACTGGTAAAAGAGGATGTGTTTACTTCAATACACATCGAACAGTTTGAAGTTGAAGCGCGCGAAACGAAGCTTGGGAGGGAGACAATTACCCGCGATATTCCAAACTTGAGCGAAAAAGCTTTTCGCGATCTCGATGCTGAAGGGATTGTGCGAATAGGTGCTTTTGTGAAACCTGACGACATCCTTGTTGGCAAAGTCACTCCAAAAGGTGAACAGGATTTAACTCCAGAATATAAACTATTGCATTCGATATTTGGAGAAAAAGCGCATGAAGTTCGTGATACTTCTTTGCGCGTACCAAACGGCGTTGAAGGGATTGTTATTGATGTTCGCAGATTTTCGCGGGAAAAGGGAGATGAATTGGCGCCAGGCGTTGAAGAGCTTGTGAAGGTCTACATCGCCACCAAACGCAAAATATCTGTTGGCGATAAGATGGCTGGGCGCCATGGAAACAAAGGTGTTATTTCTCGCGTGTTGCCCGAATACGATATGCCGTTTTTACCTGATGGTACGCCGGTGGATATTGTGTTTAATCCACTGTCGGTGCCATCGCGCATGAACTTGGGACAACTGTTAGAGGCTGAACTCGGCTGGGCAGCGGATAAGTTACAGATCATTGCGGAAACGCCAATTTTTGATGGTGCAACTGAAAAAGATGTGATTGAACTTTTGAAAAAAGCGGGTTTGCCAGAAGATTCTAAAATCGATTTGTATGATGGGAGGACAGGAGAAAAGTTTGAAAACAAGGTAATGTGCGGGAAAGCATATATGCTAAAACTCGCTCACATGGTTGATGATAAAATTCATGCGCGTTCAACTGGTCCATATTCATTGGTCACTCAGCAACCATTGGGAGGAAAGGCCCAATTTGGTGGTCAGCGATTGGGCGAGATGGAAGTGTGGGCACTTGAGGCATATGGCGCTGCCTATACATTGCAAGAACTCCTCACGGTGAAATCCGATGACATGCTTGGACGGGCACGAATATACGAAGCGATTGTCAAAGGACACACCTCGACTGCACCTGGAATTCCAGAATCTTTCAATGTTCTTGTACAAGAGCTTCGCGGTCTTGCGCTCGATGTGCGAATTTACGATGAGCAAGGCAATGAGATAAATATCTCAGAATGGAGCGAAGGTTATAGCAAGCCAAAGAAGCGCATTATGCTCGATAAACTTCAGAATGTGTAAATAGAAATGTGTAAACTATTTTTTAACATTAAGATTAAATTTTTAGGTAATTAAATACCAAATTCTAATTGAGAAGGTTGAGGGTAATGAGAGATTTTAACGATTTCAGTTCAATTCAAATTAGATTAGCTTCTCCCGAAATGATCCGCGCATGGTCATATGGAGAAGTGAAAAAACCCGAAACGATAAACTACCGTACGCTAAAACCGGAAAGGGATGGCCTTTTCTGTGAAAAGATTTTTGGAACCACAAAAGAATGGGAATGTTATTGTGGGAAATTTAAGTCAGTTCGTTATAAAGGTGTTGTATGCGATCGCTGCGGAGTTGAAGTAACTCACTATAAAGTTCGACGAGAGCGCGGGGGTCATATTGAACTTGCCGCACCGGTAGCGCATATTTGGTATTATCGTTCTGTGCCTTCGAGGATTGGTCTTTTGTTGGATATGACTGTAAACGAGATTAAGCAGATTTTGTATTATGAGAAATACGTGGTCATCGATCCAGGCGAAGCTGTTGCCGAGGATGAGAACCTTGAACGCGGCGACATCATCGATGAAGAGAAATATAACTACTATTACGAAAAATACGGCGATACATTTCGTGCTGAAATGGGTGCTGCGGCAATTAAAGAGCTGTTATCGAAAATTGATTTGGATGAAGAAGCAAGAGCCTTACGGGAAAAAATCCACCAGCAGATGGCGAAGGAAAACAAAAAGACAGTTGATCGCAAGCTCATTAAACGGTTGGAAACAATTGAGGCATTTCGGGATTCAGGAAATCGCCCTGAATGGATGATACTCGATGTTATCCCAGTCATCCCGCCCGATCTTAGGCCTATGGTACAACTCGATGGCGGAAGATTTGCAACATCAGATCTTAATGATTTGTACAGAAGGGTAATAAATAGAAATAATCGATTGAAACGCCTTTTAGGACTCCGTGCACCTGAAATCATCGTTCGCAACGAAAAGCGCATGTTGCAGGAAGCGGTTGATGCGTTGTTCGACAATAGCAGGCGAAAACGTGCGGTGAAAGGGAAAGGGAATCGACCGCTTAAATCGCTTTCGGATATGTTAAAGGGGAAGCAAGGGCGTTTTCGCCAAAATCTATTAGGGAAACGCGTTGATTATTCGGGTCGTTCGGTGATCGTCATTGGCCCTGAATTGAAGCTGTACCAATGCGGATTGCCGAAAAAAATGGCAATTGAGCTTTTTAAACCGTTTATCCAGAAACGCCTTGTTGATAAGGATTATGTACAAAATATTAAGTCGGCAAAAAAGATGGTGGAAAATGAACGGCCTGAAGTGTGGGAAGTATTGGAAGAAGTAATTGCCGAACATCCCGTGTTGCTCAATCGAGCTCCTACGCTCCATCGGCTTGGAATACAGGCATTTGAGCCTGTGCTTGTGGAAGGAAAAGCAATAAAATTGCATCCGCTTGTGTGCCATGCATATAATGCAGATTTCGATGGAGATCAAATGGCGGTGCATGTTCCCCTTTCGCCAAAAGCGCAATTGGAATGCTGGACGCTTATGCTTTCTGCAAATAATCTTCTCTCTCCCGCAAATGGGGAACCGATTGTAACTCCTACACAGGATATCGTGTTGGGAATTTATTATTTAACATCGATGTTCGATGAGAGTACCGACGAAAAACAAATTAAATATTACGATCGAGATTTCGATGTGGAACGCGATTTGGATTATAAGAGAATAAAAATGCGAAGTAAGATACGATTTTTGGTGGATGAGAAGATGGCATTGAAATATAATGGAAAAATGGTATGCGAAAAATCCAATGGTGATGTGGAAATCCGTGAACTCAAAGTTGGTGAGTTTATTGAGACAACTCCTGGCAGATTAATTTTTAATAACATCTTCCCAGAAGGATATCAATTCATCAATCATACGGTGAGTGACAAAAAGCTATCAAAGATTATTGCGGATATTTACAAGGGATTTGGTTCTTACGTTACGGTCCGTATTCTCGATGATATTAAAGAAGCAGGTTTCAAATATGCGACCTATTTTGCGCCGACAATTTCTTTTGCAGACATCATCGTGCCAGAAGGCAAACAGAAGGTAGTTGAAGAGTGCGATGCGAAAGTAAAGAAGATTGAGGAAGATTATAAGAGCGGATATATCACAAACGAAGAGCGGTACAATAAAATAATCGATATTTGGACGAGCGCAAATGAGGTGATCGCGGAGATGATGATGGATGAGCTTGCGAAAGATCAAGGTGGATTTAATCCTATTTATGTAATGGCACAATCGGGTGCGCGCGGAAGCAAGCAGCAAATTCGACAGCTTGCGGGTATGAGAGGGTTAATGGCAAAACCAAGCGGGGAAATCATCGATGTCCCAATAAAAACGAATTTCCGCGAAGGGCTTACCGTTCAGGAATATTTTATCTCGACAAATGGAGCGCGGAAGGGATTAGCCGATACTGCATTGAAAACAGCCGATGCGGGGTATCTCACTCGCCGTCTCGTTGATATTGCGCAGGATGTGGTGATTACGATGGAAGACTGCGGTACCACGATGGGAATTGATATTCATCCCATTAAAGAAGGAGATGAAATAATAGAACCGCTTGGCAACAGAGTGCTTGGCAGAACCCTTTTGTATGATCTCATGCATCCTGTAACAGGTGAGCTCATTTGTGCTGCTGATGAAATCATCACTGAAGATATTGCAGAAAAAATTAATCAGATAAATCTCGACTCAATAGAAATTCGATCCGTACTCACGTGCGATGCGCGGCATGGCGTGTGTGCAAAATGCTATGGACGTAACCTTGCAACGGGAAGGCCAGTTGAAATTGGCGAAGCAGTCGGAATAATTGCTGCTCAGTCAATTGGTCAACCTGGCACGCAGCTGACAATGCGCACATTCCACATTGGAGGGGTCGCAGCACGCACTGTTGAGCAAAGTGAAATTTCTTTCAACTATCCCGTCTATGTGAAAGAGATAACTGCAAAAACGATTAAAATAGACAGCGAAACTGGTGAAAAGCATGCGATTGCAGTAAGAAGGGGATATTTGAAAGTTCAACGGGTGATTAGTGAAATTCCTTACAAAGGCGAAACGAAGCTTGTGGTTGGAGAGGGAAGCAAGGTTTTTGAAGGGGCCGTGGTTGCAAGAGGTGAGAATGGTGAAGAGTACGTCACGAAAAAGGCGGGGATAGTAAAGTTCGAAAAGAAAAAAATTTACATTTTAGGCGATGAGCATTCGCATCCAATTAACGTTGGGACTGAAGTGCTCTGTAAAGAGGGAAGATTTTACGAAAGAAATGAAGTGCTTGCAACATTCGACCCGTGGCTCGAACCAATAATTACTGAAGTTTCGGGAGAAGTGAAATTTGTCGATATAGAGCTCAACAAAAGCCTGCGAGAAGAAATCGATCCGCAATCGAATGTCCCAAAGCGAGTAATTGTAGAATATAAAATTGAGCGATTGCAACCGCATATTGAGATTTATTCGAATAATTCAAGCGAACCAACAATATATCTCCTTCCGAAGGGAGCTCATCTCATGGTAGAAGATGGCGAAAAGGTCGAAGCAGGGACTATTCTTGCAAAGATTCCGCGCCAGATTGAGAAAGTAAAAGATATTACGGGCGGTCTTCCAAGAGTGGCTGAACTGTTTGAAGCGCGCTCCCCGAAAGATGCTGCAACTCTTGCTGAAATTGATGGGTGGGTGAGAATTGGTGAGACGATTAAAAATAAGCGGAAAATAATAATCCAAGGGGAAAATGGTGAAGAGAAAGAATACGCGATTCCGGCATCGAAATTTCTCCGCGTGCAAGATCGCGATTGGATAAATAAGGGCGAAAAAATTGATGATGGCCCAGAAGATCCCCACGATATTTTGCGAATTAAAGGGCCACGAGAGCTCCAAAAGTTTTTAGTGGATGAGATTCAGGAAGTGTATCGCTTGCAGGGAGTAAATATCAACGACAAACACATTGAGATTATTGTGCGCCAAATGCTTCGGAAGGTTAAGATTACTGATCCCGGCGATACGAATTTTGTTGTCGAGCAAATTGTTGATCGATTTGCATTTGTCGATGAAAATGAGAGAGTTATGAAAGAAGGTGGAAAACCTGCCACAGCGCAAACTGTGCTTATGGGAATTACAAAAGCTGCATTGAATACTGAGTCGTTTATCTCTGCGGCATCGTTCCAAGAAACTACGAGAGTTCTTACCGATGCGGCAATCCGCGGGAAAATTGATTATCTCAAAGGGTTGAAAGAAAATGTAATCATTGGGCATCTTATCCCAGCTGGCACAGGAGTGAGAAACTACAGAAAAATTAATGTATTTAAAGAAGTTTCAGGAGATCTCGAACCAATAAGCCCAATTCCTGTGAGCGGTGATGCTTCGGACCATAAAGAAGGAGAGAGCGCAAAAAGCGATTAACTGTGTTTATGAATGCGTTTCGCGGGAGGGAAAATCCTTGACAAAATAGCAGTGGTGAGGGAACTGGTTTTTTCTACTTGCAGAATGGAGCTCGATGAGTTTCAATGCTGATGAAAACAATTACGCTCATCAGCAAAAAATCATAAAAAAGAAGCGATTATCGCACGAGCAAACTGCATTGCGATGTGTGAAGACGAAAAGCAAGTTTTTTTTCTCTACGAAGAGCAACGTTAATTTATGGGCATGATGCTCAAAATATTATAAGGCGAAAGGTGTTCAAATGCCAACAATCAGTCAGTTAATTCGAAAAGGTCGGCAGCGGAAAAAAGTGAAGACCAAATCTCCCGCACTTACGCGTTGTCCACAACGGCGGGGGGTATGCACGAGGGTATCGACTGTAACGCCGAAGAAACCAAATTCAGCGCTTCGAAAAGTTGCGCGGGTGCGCCTTACAAATGGCATAGAAGTTACCGCGTATATTCCAGGTGTGGGTCATAACCTTCAGGAGCACTCAGCTGTCCTTGTGCGAGGAGGAAGAGTGAAGGATCTTCCTGGGGTTCGGTATCATATTGTGAGAGGTGCGCTGGATGCAATGGGTGTTGAAGGGAGAAGGAAAGGAAGATCAAAATATGGTTCAAAGAAACCGAAAGCGTAAATTTTAACAAATAACCGAGGAATACTATGCCGCGTAGGAGAAGAGCAGTTAAACGAGATATCCTTCCAGATCCAAAGTATGGGAGCAAGCTTGTTTCGAAGTTTATTAATGTTATGATGTTAAAAGGAAAGAAAGGGGTCTCAGAAAGCATCTTTTATCGAAGTATGGACATCATTCAGGAAAAAACTAAAAAAGATCCCATTGAAATATTTATGCAAGCGCTTGAGAATGTAAAACCGCTGGTAGAAGTAAAGTCGCGTCGCGTTGGTGGTGCGACGTATCAGGTGCCAGTTGAAATCAGACCCGAAAGGCGGCAAGCGCTCGCCATTCGATGGATAATCATGAATGCGAGAAGTCGATCTGAAAAGACGATGTATCAAAAACTTGCTGCGGAATTGATGGATGCATATAATAATACCGGGCTTTCAATAAAGAAAAAGGAAGATACGCATAAAATGGCTGAGGCCAATAAAGCCTTTTCGCATTATAAATGGTAATGAACTTGAGAGTTCGGTTATGAATACCAGGGTGTATGCCCTGGTATTCTGTTATTTATGGTGTGTAAAAGGTGGTATCCATAATGGGAAGGGAGTTACCGTTACAGAGAACGCGCAATATTGGCATCATGGCGCATATCGATGCGGGGAAAACTACGCTGACAGAGCGGATATTGTATTATACTGGGAAAACGCATAAAATCGGAGAGGTCCATGAAGGCAATACAGAAATGGATTGGATGGAACAAGAAAAAGAGCGAGGCATCACCATTACTGCTGCGGCAACCACCTGTTATTGGAAACACACTCGGATAAATATCATCGATACCCCAGGGCACGTTGATTTTACTGTGGAAGTTGAGCGCAGTTTACGAGTTCTCGATTCTGCAATTGCTGTGTTTGATGGCGTGCATGGCGTTGAGCCGCAATCGGAGACTGTATGGCGTCAGGCAAATCGATATGGGGTCCCGCGGATATGTTTTATTAACAAGATGGATAGAATTGGGGCAGATTTTGAATATGCGGTTGAGACAATTCGAAAAAAACTGCAAGCTATGCCGCTTGTGATCCAACTCCCGTGGGGAAAGGAAGATAGTTTTGTTGGGGTAATCGATTTGATACGAATGAAGGGATATCGATGGCATGAAGGAACGGGTGAAATCTTTGATGAAGTTGAAATCCCACACGAAATGGTCGATCTCAGTAAAAGTGCCCGGGAAAACATGATCGCATTGTTGGCTGAGCACGATGATGCTCTTACCGAAAAGTATCTTGAGGGAATCGAGATAACAGAAGAAGAATTGCGCAGAAGTATCCGAAAATTGACAATTGCCTTAACGCTTTTTCCAGTATTGTGTGGAAGTGCGCTTAAAAACAAAGGCGTTCAGCCATTGCTCGATGCGATCGTGGAGTATTTGCCATCTCCGAAAGATATGCCAACCATAATTGGACATGATCCGAAAGATTATGAGAAATTAATCGCGAGAGAGGCAAGCGATAAAGAACCGTTTTGTGCATTGGTGTTTAAGCTTCGCGCTGATCCGTATGTCGGGAAATTATCTTACATTCGCGTGTACAGCGGACATATCAAAACCGGCGATACCGTGCTCAATGTATCGAAGAATAAAAGGGAACGCGTTGGGAGAATTTTACAAATGCATGCAAATGATCGTGAAGACGTTGATGAGGTCTATACAGGCGATATTGTTGCGTTGGTCGGTTTAAAAACGGCACGGACGGGAGATACGTTAACAGATGAAAGCGCCCCATTGCTTCTTGAAAAAATGGAATTCCCAGAACCAGTGATTTCAGTTGCCATTGAACCGAAAACTAAGGCAGATCAAGAAAAGCTTGTAACAGCATTAGTGCGCCTTGAAGAAGAAGATCCGACATTTCGTTTAAAACAAGATCCCGACACCGGGCAAAGCATTATTTCTGGGATGGGTGAGCTTCATCTTGAAATCATTGTGGATCGATTGGTACGAGAATTTAACGTAAAAGTTAACGTAGGAAAACCGCAAGTTGCCTACAAAGAAACAATTACGCAGACGGCAACCGCTGAATATGAATATTCAAAACAAATTGCAGGCAAGGACCAATATGGACATGTGGTATTGGAACTTGAACCATTAAAGCCAGGAAGTGGATTTGTATTTGAAAGCGCACTTCTCGATGATATGTTTCCCAAAAGTTGTATTGCGGCAATAGAAGATGGAGTGAAAGATTCAATGGAAAGTGGGGTGATCGCAGGATATAAAATGGTAGATATCAAAGCCAAGGTGGTCGATGCGCGGTTTGTTGACGGGCAATCTATAGAAATTGCGTATCGAATTGCAGCAAATTATGCGTTTAAGATAGCAGCGCAAAACGCTCACCCAACGCTTATGGAACCAATTATGAAAATTGAGGTAGTTACCCCTGAAGAATATATGGGGGATATAATAAACGATATTAATGCAAGAAGAGGAAAGATTGAGGGGATAGAAATGGAAGGGCATTTGCGTAAAATACATGCTCTTGCACCCCTTTCAGAACTTTTTGGTTATGCGACTGCACTGCGCTCGCTTAGCCAAGGGCGTGCCTCGCAGACTTTGCAATTTAGCCATTACGACTTAGTACCGCCAGCGGTAATGGAAAATCTCGTTGCGCGAATGACGGGTAGAATTTTTTAAAATTTTTTGGATTAATTCATTGACAGAAAAACTGGGTAAAATTTAATTCAACTTCGCATCGCAAAATCAAAAGGATTTGCCGATCTTCCTGGAAACAATATAAAAGGAAGAGTGAGGGTGGTATTCAGGAGTGATCGAAGATAAGAAATTTATGAATTACATTTATAAGGAGATTACAGATGGCAAAGGAAAAATTTGATCGAAGTAAACCGCATGTCAACGTGGGGACGATTGGGCATATTGACCACGGAAAGACAACATTAACATCGGCTATTACAAAAGTTCTAACAAAATATGTCGGTGGTCATAACAAGCCTGTTGAATTTGATCAGATAGATAATGCACCAGAAGAAAAAGCACGAGGTATTACAATTGCCACATCCCATCAAGAATATGAAACGAAGAAGCGGCATTATGCACATGTTGATTGTCCGGGGCACGCTGACTATATTAAGAACATGATTACCGGTGCAGCACAGATGGATGCTGCGATTTTAGTCGTTGCAGCGACAGATGGGCCAATGCCTCAAACGAAGGAGCACGTTTTGTTGGCGCGCCAAGTGAATGTGCCATATATCGTAGTGTTTTTAAATAAGGTTGATATGCTTGATCCGTCTGAGAGATCAGAAATGATTGAGCTTGTGGAAATGGAAATTAGAGAATTGCTTTCGAAATATGAATTTCCTGGAGATGAAGTGCCAATAATTCCAGGTTCTGCCCTAAAAGCGATGGAATGTGCGTGTGGGAAAGAGGAATGCGAATGGTGTGGAAGTATCATCAAGCTGGCGAATACCCTCGATGAGTATATTCCAGAGCCAAAGCGTGCAATCGATAAACCATTTTTGATGCCAATTGAGGACGTGTTCTCGATTACTGGACGTGGTACTGTTACGACGGGGAGAATTGAACGGGGTGTGATTCGTACGGGAGATGAAGTTGAAATTGTCGGTTTTGGGGAAACCAAAAAGACAGTATGTACGGGTGTTGAAATGTTTAGAAAAATTCTTGACGAGGGACTTGCTGGCGACAATGTTGGCTGTCTCTTGCGCGGTATTGGAAAAGATGAAGTAGAGCGGGGACAGGTTTTGGCGAAACCTGGATCAATTACGCCGCACAAGAAGTTCGAATGCGAAGTGTACGTTCTCTCGAAAGAAGAAGGGGGCCGGCATACTCCATTTTTTAGCAACTATCGACCGCAGTTTTATTTCCGAACTACGGATGTTACCGGACGAATTGTGCTCCCAGCAGGTGTTGAAATGGTAATGCCGGGCGATAATGTAAAGCTCACGGTTGAGCTTATTACGGAAATTGCAATGGAAGAAAGTCTGCGTTTTGCAATACGAGAAGGCGGAAGAACTGTCGGTGCCGGTGTTGTGACGAAGATTTTAGAATAAAAAAGGAAGCAATGTTCATATGGAGTTGCCAGGCTCAAAGTCTGGCAACTGCCATAATAAATTTATAATCTTGCTTTTTGAAAAGAAGAGAAATCGATTTGCACATAAGATTTGAAAAGAATCATTTATAAAGTTGAAATTATTTTTAATAAGGGAAGAAAGTGGCTGGGATATCGACACAACGGATTAGAGTGAAATTGCGATCTTTTGATGCAAAACTTTTGGATCAGTCGGCGGCGAAAATTGTTGCGACGACAAATCGAAGTGGGGCGACTGTCGCAGGGCCAGTTCCTCTCCCAACTAAAATTGAGAGGTTCTGCGTTTTGCGATCACCCCATGTGAATAAGAAATCGCGAGAACAGTTTGAGATACGAACGCATAAGCGGCTTATCGATATCATCAATCCAAATGAAGACACTATCGAAGCGCTTATGAAACTCGAACTGCCCGCCGGTATATCAGTCGACATCAAGTCGTAAATTTTCTGATTACAAATTGTAATAATTGTATAGACCGGTTCGATACAGAGAGTAAACCGGATATGTGTTATTATGTAAGGTTGGGATATTAGGATGAAAAAGTCGAATAAACGAGCACTCATTGGAAGAAAAAAAGGGATGATGCAAATAATTGCAGATGATGGTACCGTCATACCGGTCACAATTTGTGAGCTAGGGCCGTGTACGGTAATTCAAAAGAAGACCCCACAAAAAGATGGATATGCTGCGCTTAAAGTGGGTTTTCTTCCAACAAAAGAGCATCGCTTAGCGAAGCCACAAATTGTTGAATTTAAAAAGAGAAATCTTGCTCCAATGAAAGTGGTAAGGGAAATCGATCTTTTTGATGAATCATTGGATGTGGGGAGTGTAATTAGGTGCGATATTTTTCAAGAAAATGATATTGTTGATGTAACGGGGATTTCAAAGGGTCGCGGATTTCAAGGGGTGATTAAAAGACATGGATTCGGCGGTGGGCGCGCAACTCATGGTTCAACATTCCACAGGGCACCAGGTTCTATTGGTGCATGTACATTTCCTGCTGAAGTGTGGAAAGGGAAAAGGATGCCCGGGCGCCATGGGAATAAAACTGTTACTGTAAAAAATTTGAAAGTGATGAAGGTGTTTAAAGATAAAAATGTTGTATTAATTTCTGGCGCAATCCCGGGTACAGTTAACTCGATCATTACAGTACGAGCAAAATAGGGTTGGTATCATGGTTGTTAATAAATATGCAATTGATGGAACGGTGAAGGGCACAGTTGAATTGGACGAAAGCGTGTTCAATTCGAAAATCAACGATGTTCTTGTTTACGAACTCATTAAAGCCGCGAATGCCAACCAGCGACAGGGGACTCATTGTACGAAAGAGCGTTCGGATGTCCGCGGAGGTGGGATAAAACCTTGGCGGCAGAAGGGCACGGGACGAGCTCGCCAAGGAAGTATCCGCGCCCCACAGTGGAAAGGAGGTGGCACCGTTTTTGGTCCGAAGCCAAGGGATTATCGGATTGATCTTCCAAAGAAGATGAAACAAGAAGCATATCGATCGTTGTTCACAATTAAGGCAAAAATTAATTCAATTAAAGTAGTAGAAGATTTTTCGCTTGTTGAAGGCAAAACAAAAGAGATTGCAAAGATCGGGAAAGCGCTGAACATTAAGAAAGGGATCTTAATTGCTGATACCGAAGATATAAAGCTTAAACGCGCGATTCGGAATATCCCGTGGTTTTTATTTAATAATGTGAATAGGCTTTCAGGACGTGACATCTTTTATTCTCCGACAGTGGTGATTACCGAAAGTGCATTGAAGAAAATTAACGAGAAGTACGCGAGGGGTTAAACGATGGATTTTAATGATGTGATTATAAAACCGGTAATATCTGAAAAGAGCACTGCCCTTGCTAAAATTGGGAAGTATGTCTTTCGAGTATCAAAAAAAGCGAATAAAAAGATAGTGAAACGAGCGATTAAAGAGATATTTAATGTTGAGCCGGTATGCGTTAATATTATAAATGTACGCGGTCGTAGAAAGCGAGTACGATATAACTACGGATATACTTCATCGTGGAAGAAGGCGATTGTGACATTGAAAGAAGGCGATAAAATTGAGCTTTTTGAAGGGCAATAGGGGAATAAATTTTGCAACGGGCAATGAGAGTTTTCAAATTATGAAATTTATGATGAATCCAAAGGCACGGACATGGGTTTGAAAAAGTTTAGACCAGTAACATCAACTCTTCGGTTTAAAACCGTTTTGGCATTTGATGAGTTAACTGAAGAAAAGCCATATAAACCGCTTACGAAAGGTCAAAAGCAGTATGCCGGGCGCGGTTATAAAGGCCAGATTTCTGTTCGCAGAAAAGGTGGTGGGCATAAGCGCAAGTATCGGATCATTGATTTTAAGCGCGACAAGTACGGTATTGAAGGTGTAATTACGAGCATAGAATACGATCCAAATCGTTCTGCAAATATTTCATTGGTGACATACAGAGATGGTGAAAAACGCTATATCATTACGCCGGATTCGATAAAAGTAGGCGATACGGTGATCTCGGGCGAAGATGTCGAAATTAAGGTGGGCAATGCACTCCCACTGAAGAAAATCCCTACGGGGACAAATATATATAACATTGAATTGACGAGAGGAAAGGGTGGACAACTAGTGCGTTCTGCGGGGGCAACTGCTCAAATTACTGCGAAGGAAGGCGATTACTGCCTTGTAAAATTGCCATCGGGTGAAATACGAAAAATTCATAAGGAATGCTATGCATGTATTGGTGAAGTTGGGAATAAGGATCACATTAATGTAACAATTGGCAAAGCAGGAAGATCTCGTTGGTTGCGAAAAAGGCCAAAGGTTCGTGGGGTTGCGATGAATCCAATTGATCATCCCTTGGGTGGAGGGGAAGGGAAAACGTCAGGAGGGCGTCATCCTGTCTCACCGACGGGTGTTCCAACGAAGGGATATAAAACGCGAAAAAAGAGGAAGTATAGCAATAAAATGATTATAAAGAGAAGGAAATAAGTATGTCACGGTCGATAAAAAAAGGTCCATATATCGATATGAATCTTTTTAAAAAGATTGAAGAGATGAATTCGTCAAATACCAAAAAATCGATAAAGACGTGGTCGAGGCGTTCGACAATATTTCCGGAAATGATTGGGCACACGATTATGGTACACAATGGAAAAAATTTTATCCCTGTGTATGTGACAGAAAATATGGTTGGGCACAAATTAGGCGAGTTTGCACCGACGCGGACATATCGTGGTCATACGAGTAAGGATGATAAAATTGCAAAGAAAAGCAAATAGAGGTTAATGAATATGGAATCTTTTTCGATTTCAAAATATAATCGAATTTCTGCATCGAAAGCGAGAATTGTTGCAAATGAAATAAAGGGATATTCATTTCCAGAAGCAGTTGATATTTTAAAAGCAATACCGCGGAAAGCATCGAAATTAATTTTAAAGGTTCTTTATTCAGCAGGTGCGAATGCAAAATATCAAAATCCAGATATTTTGGAAAAGGATTTGTATATTAAAAAGATTACTGTTGATGTAGGTCCAACATTGAAGCGTTTTCGAGCGAGAGCGCGAGGAAGAGCAACGCGCATTCGAAAACGGACGAGCACAATTACTATTGTGTTGTCTGATGAGAGTTAAGATTACCAATGGGAAAAGGACAGTCAGATGGGTCAAAAGGTTAATCCAATAGGCTTTAGAATTGGCGTAATACAAACCTGGGATTCAATTTGGTACGAGGATAAAAAAAATTACGCCAAGTATTTACATGAAGATCTTGCAATACGCAATTTTATAAACAAAGCGCATAAGAGCGCGGGAATTGGGAATGTAATAATAGAGCGGCTTCACGACCGTATAAATGTGAACATTCATGCTGCGCGACCAGGTCTTTTAATTGGGAGAAAAGGTGTTGATATTGAAAAACTAAAAGCGGATATACAAAAGATAGCGTCGAAGAATGTGTATATTAACATAGTTGAAATTAAGAAACCTGAGAAAAATGCAAAGCTCATCGCAGAGCAAATTGCATCGCAACTGGAAGCGCGATTCCCTTATCGCAGAGCAGTAAAGCAAGGGATTGCCGGCGCAATTCGTGCAGGTGCATTGGGGGTAAAAATTGCCGTATCAGGACGACTAAACGGAGCTGAAATAGCGCGTTCGGAATCGTATAAAGAAGGGCGCATTCCGCTTCACACACTTCGTGCGGATATTGACTATGGTACGGCAGAAGCGTTGACGACGTTTGGCGTTATTGGAATTAAGGTATGGGTTTATAACGGAGAAGTTCTTTCTAAAGATGAGGAAAGCGAAGAGAGCAAATATCAACCGCGCAGGCGTTCGCGTGAGAAATAGGGGTTAGCGTTATGTTAATGCCAAAACGAACAAAGTATCGCAAAGTTCAACGGGGGCGATTAAAAGGAAAAGCATATCGAGGTTCATCAATTGCTTTTGGTGAGCACGCATTGAAATCGTTGGAACCAGGGAGAATTTCCAGTAAGCAAATAGAAGCTGCCCGCGTTGCGATAAATCGAAAATTGAAAAGAGGTGGGAAGTTATGGATTCGCATTTTCCCCGATTATCCTTTCACGAAAAAACCAGCTGAAACGCGCATGGGGAAAGGGAAAGGAAATCCAGAAGGTTGGGAAGCTCGGGTGAAACCGGGAAGAATACTTTTTGAAATTGCAGGTGTAGATTATGCGTTAGCAAAAGAGGCCCTGCAATTAGCTTCGAGCAAATTACCTGTGAAGACGAAGGTCATTACGATTCAGGATCATCGGTAGATGTACAAAGGGAAGATGCGTTACAAGTAAAGATTTTTTAAATTTTGGGGCATGAAAAATGAAAGGTAAGTTTGATGAAATGGGAATAGAGGAACTCAATCGGATACTTAGGGAAAGTAAGGAAGAATTGCGCAAAGAGCGGTTTAAAGCGGTGACCAGCAAATTGGATAACCCGCAAAAGATCAAACAACTAAAGAGGAATATTGCACGGATACTTACCTTAAAAAATGAATACAAGTTGGGAATAAGAACTCCCAAGCGAACGTAATATATCGGTAATTGTGGTGAATGTATGGAAAATGCAAAAGAAGTGAAAAAGGCGAAGAAAGTTCTCACAGGAGTTGTGGTGAGCAATAAAATGGATAAAACAATTGTGGTGCGCCTTGAACAGATGAAGTTGCATCCATTGTACAAAAAATCTGTGAAGATTCATAAGAAAGTAAAGGCGCACGATGAAAAAAGCCAGTGCAGCATTGGCGATGTAGTTCGGATTGTTGAAACAAGACCGCTTTCAAAGGAAAAGCGCTTTAGGTTATTGGAAATCGTACAGAAAGCGAAATAGAGGTGCGATATGATTCAGGTAGAAACGATGCTCGATGTCGCAGACAACAGCGGTGTGAAAAAAGTTCAATGTATAAAAATTTTGGGTGGAACGCGAAGGCGGTACGCAACAGTAGGCGATGTAATTATTGTAGCAGTAAAGGATGCTCACCCTTCGTATGGATTGAAAGATTCAACGGGGAAAAAAGTTCATGGGAAAGCAGTGTTGCGAGCAGTGATTGTTCGCGCAAAACGCGCGGTTAGAAGAAAAGATGGTACGTATATTCGTTTTGATGATAATGCTGTTGCAATCATTGATAATAAAGGGGAACCGCGCGGTACGCGAATTTTCGGCCCAGTAGCCAGGGAACTTCGCGATCGGAATTTTATGAAAATTGTGTCGCTAGCTCCAGAGGTATTGTAGAAAAGAGCAATACAATGTGTGAAGAGGGAATGCGCAATGCAAGGAGTTTGTAAAAAAATTAAGAAAAACGATACGGTAGTGGTAATTACTGGGAAGGACAAAGGGAAAAGAGGCAAAGTTCTTCATATCGATTCAAAGAAAGGGAGAGTAGTTGTCGAAGGGGTAAACAAGAAGAAAAAATTTGTGCGCCCTAGCCAGGATGCACCAAAGGGCGGTGTTATCACGCTTGAGTATCCAATTCATATATCAAATGTGATGCTTTTTTGCGATAAGTGCAAAAAAGGGGTTCGTGTAGGTTTTGAAATTACTGGTGATAAAAAGATACGAAAGTGTAAAAAATGCAATAAGGAAATTTAATTGAGGGTTTTGCGATGGCCAGCAGGTTGAGAGAAGAATACAATAAAAGAATTCAAAAGCGGCTTTTTGAACGTTTCAAATATAAATCGATTATGCAAGTGCCGCGATTGGAAAAAATTGTGCTTAATGTGGGGATGGGCGATGGGCATGCGAATGTGAACGCGCTGAATGCTGCGGTGGAGGAATTGACTCTTATTACTGGACAGCGTGCCGTAAAGACGTATGCAAAAAAGGCTATTTCGAACTTTAAAATTCGCGAAGGATATGAAGTGGGTTGTCGCGTTACCTTGCGAAGGGATAGGATGTATGAATTTTTAGATAGGCTTATTAATATATCCCTTCCGCGCGTAAGGGACTTTAAAGGGCTTTCCCCTAAAGCATTTGATAATTTTGGGAATTATAATTTTTCCATTAAGGAGCAAATAATATTTCCAGAGATTGATTTCGATAAAGTGGAACGAATTCACGGCATGAATATCACTATCGTTACTACTGCGAAAACCAAAGAGGAAGCAAAAGCGCTTCTTGAAGAGTTTAAAATGCCGTTTAGGGAAGAGGGTTAACATAATGGCAAGAACATCAATGATTGCGAAAAGCAAAAAGCCCCCGAAATTTCGAGTGCGTCACCACAACCGGTGCAAGCTTTGTGGCAGGCCAAGGGGGTATTTGCGCCGTTTTGAAATGTGCCGAATATGTTTTCGAAAATTAGCGAATGAGGGAAAAATTCCCGGTGTGATTAAATCTTCATGGTAATATTATTTTAAATAAGTGGAGCATAGAATGAGTAGAGTGAGCGATCCAATTGCTGATATGTTAACGCGGATGCGCAATGCGATGAAAGCTAATCATTTAAAAGCTGATATTCCATCATCAAAAATGAAACTTGCAATTGCGAGAATATTAAAAGACGAAGGTTTTATTAAGAATTACAAATTGATTGATGATAATAAGCAAAAGATTTTGCGGGTTTATTTTAAATACAACGCCGATAATACGCCCGCAATTATGAAGATGCGAAGAATTAGTTCGCCTGGAAGAAGAATATATGTAAAAGCAAAAGACATTCGACCAGTATATAATAATGTGGGGATTCGCATTCTCTCGACATCGAGGGGGATAATTACGAATAAAACTGCAAAAAAATTAAATGTGGGTGGCGAAGTTATTTGTGAAATATTGTAAAAAGGATTAATTGTGCAATGTCACGAATAGGGAAAAAACCAATAATTCTTCCTGATGGAGTAAATGTAGAAATTGATGGAAGAAAAGTTACCGTAAAAGGTAAATTAGGGTCCGATTCTATTGAGCTTATGGATTGTGTGACCCTAAAAAAAGAGGGAAATACACTTTTGGTCGAAGCTGTTGGCGATGTGAATGACAAGCGCATTCGCGCCGCTCATGGCCTACACCGTGCGCTAATTGCCAATATGATAATGGGTGTCACAAATGGCTTTGAAAAGAATCTTGAAATCGTTGGGGTTGGCTATAGGGCTCAACAGCAGAAAAATGATGTAGTATTTCAGTTGGGGTTTTCGCACAGCGTGCTTTTTTCACCACCGGAAGGCATTACTGTTGAAGTGCTTGAGCCAACAAAATTAAAGGTGAAAGGAATCAACAAACAAAAAGTTGGTCAGGTTGCAGCAAATATCCGCAAACTTAAACCCCCAGAACCTTATAAAGGTAAGGGGATTCGGTATGCGGAAGAAAAAATAAGAAGAAAAGCTGGAAAGACGGGTAAAAAATAATGAATAAACTTGCGAAAATAAAAGCACGAGCATTCCGAAGGAGAATGCGAGTAAAACGAAAACTAATCACAAGCCCCGAGAGGCCACGGCTCTGTTTTTCGAAATCGAATAAACATCTTACTGTTCAAGTAATTGATGATTTAAAAGGTCACACGTTAGTGTATGCAACGACGATGGAAAAAGATTTCCCATTGCGCGGAAAAAAGAATATTGAAGCGGCTAAGGAATTGGGGAAGATATTAGCGAAACGGGCATTAGAAAAGGGAATAAAAAAAGTAGTGTTCGATCGCAATGGAAATTTATATCATGGGAAAGTAAAATCGTTTGCTGAAGCAGCGCGAGAAGCTGGCCTTGAATTTTGAAAACAGGAGCAGTATTGATGATGAATATTAAAAAGAAACATGTAAGTCCTGAAGGGCTTGAATTAACCGAGAAAGTTATTGCTATTAATCGAGTAGCGAAAGTTGTGAAAGGTGGACGAAGATTTTCATTCAATGCGCTCTCAGTTGTTGGCGATGGGCAAGGGCATGTGGGCATTGGATTTGGAAAAGCGAATGAAGTTCCCGATGCTATTCGAAAGAGTGTAGAAAGCGCGAAAAAGAATTTGTACAAAATAAGCATCAACAAACATACCATACCGCACGAGATAGTTGGGAAATTTAAAACATCGAAAGTGATTTTAAAACCAGCAACGCCAGGCACTGGACTGATTGCAGGCGGTGCGGTACGTGCAGTATTAGAGCGTGCAGGTATTGCGGATATTTTAGCAAAAACGATTGGTTCGAGAAATCCACAAAATGTCGTGAAAGCGACGATGAAGGGATTACTTCAACTCAGAAATTTAAGCGAAGCTGCGGAAATGAGGGAAGTGACCATAAAGAAGTTGTGGGGTGCGTATGGCAAAGAAGCTTAAAGTGAAGCAGATAAAAAGCACAATAGGGGCGAAACCAAAATTGCGCGCGACAATGCGGGCGCTTGGGTTGCGCAAAATGAATGCAGAACGCGTTCATGATGATAATCCAGTGATACGTGGCATGATTGCGCGCGTATCGCATATGGTAAAAGTTATCGAAATCGACGAGTAAAAGATCGGTGAGTATATGGAAACGTATGTGCTAAAAAAACCGACATCGCACAAAACGCGAAAGAGAGTAGGTCGCGGACCAGGAAGCGGCATGGGGAAAACTTCCACGCGCGGTCAAAAAGGGCAATTGAGCAGATCTGGCAGTAAGCGAAGGCCATGGTTTGAAGGGGGGCAAATGCCGATTCAACGGCGATTGCCAAAACGTGGCTTTAATAATTTCATGAAAGAAGAATATCAAATAGTAAATCTTGACCGGATTGCGAAGCTCGGAGTTGCGGAAATTACCCCATCGGTGATGCGCGCCCATGGGTTAGTGAAAAAAGAGGATAAAAAAATAAAGATATTAGGAGTTGGTGAAATTACCACAGCGTGTACCGTTGTCGCTGATGCCTTTTCGAAGAGCGCGATTGAGAAAATAAAAAAGGTAGGTGGCAGTGCCGTACTGAGAAAGAAAGCTCGTAAAATTCAGGATAAAACTGCGTAATTGGTGAGCAAATGGCCAATATTATTATAAACATATTTAAAATACCGGAGCTTAGAAAGCGCATATTATTTACGATGTTTATCCTTGTAATATATCGCGTTGGTGCTCACATTCCAGTACCGGGAATTAACGGTGAAGCATTAATTGAATATTTTAATCGCGCTGCACAGGCAAGCGCGGGAGCGGGAAGAGGTTTTGTCGATTTTTTTGATCTTTTTGCCGGCGGTGCGTTGAAGCGATTCACAATTTTTGCTTTGGGTATTATGCCGTATATTTCAGCTTCGATTATTATGCAGCTTTTAACAGTAGTAATCCCTTCTTTAGAGAGGCTTTCGAAGGAAGGTCCAGAAGGCACAAAGAAAATAAACCAATATACGCGATATGCAACAGTAGTATTGTGTGCCGCACAATCGTTTGGGCTTACCTTTTGGATGAAAAGCATGCCGAATGTGGTACCAAGCGATAGAACGGTATGGTTTACAATTATGGCTGTTGTGTCGATAACGACTGGGACAATGGTTCTCATGTGGCTGGGAGATCAGATAACCGAAAAGGGAATTGGGAATGGAATTTCGCTAATTATTTTTGCAGGAATTGTAGTTCGCGTTCCCGCAGCGATTTATCAAACGGTTGTGGGAGTCGAGGAGCCTATTCTTTTTATTATTTTAATTTTCTTGTTTATTTTGGTAGTTGCAGCGTCCATTGTGCTCACGTTGGGAGTAAGAAAAATTCCCGTTCAATATGGGAAAAGGATTGTAGGGAGGCGCATGGTCCAGATGACATCGCAAGCGCTTCCACTCCGCGTGAATGCGGCGGGGGTTATACCAATCATTTTTGCTTCGTCAGTAATTTTATTTCCAACGCAAATTGGGAGCATTATTTCAAATATATTTGGTGGGGCTGAAGGAAGGGGATACCAGTTTTTTGTATATTTGCAAACGTGGCTTCAGCCGGGGCACGTGGTTTATATTATATTGTATAGTGCATTGATTATTTTCTTTTGTTATTTTTATACTGCGATACAATTTAATCCCGTTGATATTGCGGAGAATTTGAAAAAATATGGGGGATTTATACCAGGAATAAGGCCAGGAAAAAATACGTCTGATTATATCATGCGGATATTGAACAGAATTACATTACCGGGTTCAATTTTTCTTGCGGGGATTGCAATAGTACCAGATTTGATAATAAATATGTGGCCGTCCGTATCTCATGAGATGGCATATCTTTTTGGAGGAACATCGCTTTTAATAATCGTTGGTGTTGCGCTCGATACATTGAAGCAAATTGAGTCGCAACTGCTTATGCGCCATTATGATGGATTTTTTAAAAAGGGCCGCATTAAAGGGCGCCGTTAAATGATTGGATTATGTGGATTTGGGCATTTATATTTATCGAGAGGAGCAGATAGAGAAAATTTTTCGTGCATGTCAAATCGCAGTAGGTGTGTTGAAGGTACTCGAACCGTATATCTGCGAAGGCATAAGTACCTTCGAGCTTGACAAAATTGCGAGTGAGTTTATAGCTGCCCAAAATGCAAAAGCAGCGTTTCTCGGATATCGGGGATATCCAGCAACGCTGTGTACTTCTATTAATGATGTTGTGGTACACGGGATCCCTTCGAAAAAGGTAAAACTTCGTCGAGGGGATATCGTAGGAATAGATGTTGGCGTTTATTGCGATGGGTATTACGGCGATGTTGCCAGAACGTATAAAGTGGGAAATGTGAGCCGCCAAGCGGAAACTCTTCTGCGAGCAACAGAAGAAGCTTTAATGAAAGGTATTGAACAAGTAGTTATTGGAAACAGGATTTCGGATATTTCACATGCAATTGAAGTTCATGCTGCCATGTATGGATTTTCGGCAGTGCGAGAATTTGTAGGTCATGGAATTGGGTTATCATTGCATGAGGAACCATCCATACCAAATTTTGGTGAACCGGGAATGGGACCACGGATTGCAGAGGGGATGGTTTTTGCGATAGAACCGATGGTGAATGCTGGCTCATTTGAAGTCCGCATTTTGAAAGATGGGTGGACTGCCGTGACAGCGGATGGAAGCCTTTCGGCTCATTTTGAACATACTGTTGCAGTGATGAATGGGAAAGCCAAAATATTAACTGCAATAGAGTGATGAAGTATGTGCAATATTTTAATAATTTTGGATTAGAAAGGCGAATATGTCAAAAGAAGAACCTATCGAAGTTGAAGGTGTTGTGACCGAAACATTGCCCAATGCGATGTTTCGCGTAAAACTTGATAACAACCATGTGGTATTGGCCCATATTTCGGGGAAAATGCGTATGCATTATATACGCATTTTGCCTGGCGACAGAGTGACCGTTGAATTATCTCCGTATGATTTAAATCGTGGGAGAATTATATATCGTGCAAAATAATTTTTTATGTATTAAAAGCAGTGTAAACGATTGAAATTTAATTGATAGATGCGGTGAAGAAAATTTGGTGTGTTAATTAGCGAGGAGATTCAAAGTATGAAGGTACGAGTTTCAGTGAAAAGGATTTGCAGCGATTGCAAAGTAATTAAACGACATGGTGTGGTGCGCGTTATTTGTTCAAATCCAAGGCACAAGCAGCGCCAAAAAAAAAGAACTGTGAGCAAATAATTTTTTTTAAGGAGAAAGAGCATGGCTCGTATAGCGGGAGTAGATTTGCCGAGTAACAAACGCATCGAGGTCGCGTTAACGTATATCTATGGGATTGGTTTGACTACATCGAAAAAAATTTTAACAGAAACAAAAGTAAATCCCGATAAGCGTGTAAAAGATTTGACCGATGATGAAATAAGCGAAATTCGCCGCGTGATTGAAAAGAATTACAAGGTAGAAGGAGATTTGCGCACGGAAGTTGCGATGAACATAAAGCGCCTTATGGATATCGGGTGCTACAGAGGAATTCGCCATCGGCGGGGATTACCGGTGAGAGGCCAAAATACCAAAAATAATGCGCGCACGAGAAAAGGGCACAGAAAGGCACAAATCGGTGCGAAAAAGAAAGGGAATAAATAAATGGGAATGAATTTTAAAGTGAACGGCAATTGAGATTTCATATACGGGCATCATTAAGAAAATAATCAATGAGTAAATAAGGAAGAGGAGTAATTGTGTGAAGCAAAAAAAGACGAAAAAACGCGAAAAAAAGGTCATTCCGACGGGAAGGGCCTATATTCAAGCAACTTATAATAATACCATAATTACCCTGACTGATATGCAAGGAAACGTTATTGCATGGGCATCTGCGGGCGCTGAAGGCTTTCGCGGTTCGCGAAAATCGACTCCTTTCGCTGCTCAGATGGCGGCGAAAGCAGCAGCCCAGAAAGCAATCGACCAGGCAGGCTTACAAAGCGTAGAAGTTCATGTCAAAGGACCTGGTATTGGTAGGGAAGCTGCAATTCGATCATTGGCGCAGGCAGGGTTAACGATTACGAAGATTAAAGATGTAACGCCTATCCCGCATAATGGGTGTAGGCCGCCAAAACGAAGAAGGGTATAACAGAGCGAGGTATATATGGGAAAATATACAGGGCCATCGTGTAAGCTGTGCAGGCGTGAAATGCAACAGTTATTTTTAAAAGGTCAACGGTGCCTTACCGATAAATGTTCTGTGAAGAAAAGAAAATATCCGCCCGGACCTCCAAGAAAACGGCGAAGCAAACTGTCAGATTATGGAATTCAGTTGCGCGAAAAACAAAAGATTAAGCGCATGTATGGTTTGTTGGAAAAGCAGTTTCGTCGAATTTTTGAAGATGCATCGCGCGCGAAAGGCATTACGGGTGCACAGATGATTAGCTTATTGGAACGTCGTCTTGATAATGTAGTATATCGAATGGGTTTTGCCTCTTCTCGGATGCAGGCACGTCAATTCGTTCAACATCGCCATGTGCTTGTAAATGGTAAAATTGTCGATATTCCATCGTATCGAATATCAGTGAACGATGTAGTAGAAATACGAGATAAGTTTAAAAACAACCCGATTTTGGAAGGTGCAATTAAACTGTCTAAAGCAGTTAGTTCTGTGCCACCATGGATTGAGATCGATTTTGAAAACAAGAAAGGTAAAATCATTCGGCTTCCTGAGCGTAGCGATGTGCCATCAACGTTTAACGAGCAGTTGGTTGTAGAGCTCTATTCGAAATAACCCGCTGCCGAATTTAAAGTATCAACGAGAATACTGAAAAGTGGTGGTTTTTCTTTTTTTGAAAATGAAATATAGTTAGCAAAAATTATGGAGGCAATAATGGTGCCCAGAAACCTTTTGAAAGGTTTTAAACGACCAACGAAAATAGTTTTTGAACACGATGAAGTGAATAAATTTTATGGAAGATTTATTGCTGAGCCGTTCGAAAAGGGATATGGCCTTACAATTGGAAATTCTTTGCGGCGAGTGCTGCTTTCATCCATTGAAGGTGCTGCAATTACTGCAATTAAAATCGAAGGTGTCCCACATGAATTTTGTACGATTGATGGCGTATACGAAGATGTTACGAAGATAATACTAAACTTAAAAAAGCTTCGGATAAAATATCATGGTGAAATTCAGAAAGTACTCCACATAGTAAAAAAAGGGCCTGGCGAGTTAACGGGAGCTGATTTCAATATTGATCCCGATATTGAAATCGCAAATCCAGATTTAAAGATTGCAACGCTCAATGAGTCAGGTAAAATCGATATGGAGGTGGAGATTCAGCGGGGTCGCGGATATGTACCTGCTGAATTGAATAAGGACAACACAGAGGTGGTAGGTGTTATTCCAATCGATGCGATTTTTTCACCAGTGCAAAAGGTTAATATTCGCGTTGAAGATACGCGCGTTGGACAACGCACTGATTATGACAAGCTTATTATTGAAATTTGGACTGATGGAACGATTGCTCCCGAAGATGCGTTAGCACAGGCTGCGAAAATTATTAAAGAACACATGACTATTTTTATCAATTTTGAGGAGCGCATGGAAGAAGAAGAGGAAACAGTTGATGAAAACGCAGAAAAGTTAAAATTGCTCCTTGCAAAATCCATTGATGAATTGGAACTTTCCGTTCGTTCGTACAATACGCTGAAAAGCCTTGATATTTCGTATCTTAGCGAACTGGTCCAGAAGACAGAAGAGGAATTGAAGAAATCAAAGCATTTTAGTGAAATGGTCGCAAAGGAAATAAAGGGAAAACTTGAAGAGCTCCATCTTAGCTTGGGCTTAAAAGGATAGTCCGCTATCGATTTATATTAATTTTGTTTTCGATGAGGAATTGGGTATGAGGCATAAAAATAGCGTAAAGCAACTTGGCAGAACAAGGGAACATAGACGAGCGCTTTTTTCGAATCTTGCCACTGCTCTTTTTGAGCATGAAAGGATAATTACCACCAAACAAAAGGCAAAAGAGTTAAAGAGGTTTTCCGAACGGTTAATAACGCGTGCAAAAAGAAATCTGTTTTTATCTGAAAACGATGTTGCCAAGAAGCTTCACAATAAACGACAGGTGATGAGGTATATTCATAATCGAGATGTGGTAAAAAAGCTTTTTGATGATATTGCACCCCGCTATAAGGAAAGAAATGGCGGTTACACAAGGGTCTATTTACTCTCGAAACGACGCGAAGGCGATGCTGCAGAAATGGCACTTATTGAACTTGTGGATCGCCAACCTCCTGTGCCAAAGAAAAAAGAAAAACAAAGTAAGGGGGAAAAGGGATAACCGTTTATTCCACACTTATTGATTTTGGAAAATCGGGCGGAAGTTTTTTTAGCTCAATTGAATGGATGAGTTGTAGATTATCGTTTGCATCGATTTTATAGTTTTCTGGAATACGCACATCGAAAATAGGTTCTGGACTGGTAATTGGTATATTATAATTTTCATATTTTTTCTGAATTGCATAGATGTTATTTTTTCGTATAATTTTGTAAATTTCAATGCCATATTGTTTTGCTTCGCGGCAGTTTTTTATGACTGCAAGAAAGCTTTCCACCATGTAATGTAAATCGTAATCATTTTTTTCTTTTTTTGCTTTTACGACTTCCATATCGGGATGATTGTAGATATTTTGTGCATCTTGCAAAGTTTTATATCCTTTATTGAGATATCGTTCGATGGTGCTTTTGTCGTAATACAAATGATATTCTTCTGATTTGTAAATCTTTTCACCTTGGACGAGCGAAACAGGATCGTGCGGTTTGGTGAAATATTTTCGATATCCACCTTTGTCGAATTTTATGAGAATATTAAATGAATCCTTTGATACCCCATGTAAAATTTCTTTTGAACGCGAAATGTAGGATTGAGCCAAACCATCCAGTAACTCCGATAATTTGAGTTTTACGAGATAAAATTTGCGCCGATGCTTCTTTGCATCTTTATCAAAAAAAGTAAAATTGTGGCCATAGAATGAGACTGAGGCATCCTTAAAATCGCTTGCAATTTCTTCATATTTTTTTTTCTGTTCTTCTGATGCAAAATTTTCTATCATCACGCGAACATCCCGTAAGCAATTCATCAAATAGGTATATTCTTCGAGCGATTTGGCAGCAGTGGATAATGCAAATGCTCCGTGAGTGCGAATAAGTAGAGCACAGATAGATAATATTACGATTATCAGCAATTTCTTCATGACTTTCACTCTATGAAAGAATTTTTAATTAGTATCGGCATTTTTAACAACCATCTTTAGTATTCGTAGTTGGGATTTCCAAAAAGTTCACAATTATATGGATATTTTGTTTTTTTCAAGTTTTTCTATAAATCTTTATTGAAGAATTGTGAAATATATTGTATTATGTCTAATAACGGTTCATCATAAACTGCTTGCAATGTTACTGCAAGGTAAAATATTTATGTGAGGGTGATGTTTTTTTATGGATACCTCGAAAGAAACTTCGCAGCGGAAAATATCGTATCGCCAAAAAAATCCAACAAAATGCCCCGCTTGTGGTTTTGAGCATTATAAAGAAGAAATGCTTACAGGAAGTGGGCGGTTAATTGCAGGGAAACTTACGGATGAACTTCGGCGACTTTATGAAAAAAATGAAAAGTGGGGGGTAATCTATCCTCTTGCGTATTTTTTGCAAGTATGTCCCCACTGTTTGTATGCAGCATATCCAAAGGATTTCCTGGACATTACGCCTGAAGAAATTGAAAAAATTCAAAGAACAACACAAGCTCGCATTGCGTCGATAAAAAAATTTTTTGGGGATCTCGATTTCAGAAAAGATAGAGATCTTACGCTTGGGGCTGCCTCATATCTTTTGGCGGTCGACTGCTATTCTTTTCGTCGAAAAAATCTTGCACCAACGTTTAAAAAAGCTGTGTGCTCGATTCGCGCTGCATGGCTTTTTAGCGATTTAGCAAAACAATACCCCAATAAGCCCTATGATAAAATTTCAGATTTCTTCTATCAAAAGGCGTATGAGTACTATCAAGAAGTACTTGAGTTAGTTCAAACGGGCAAAGAGCCTGTCGAAGCGGCAGGGCATTTAGGTCCCGATATTGATAAAAACTGGGGTTATGAAGGAATATTGTACATGGTTGCGATTCTGACCATGAAGGTGGGAGCGCGAGAACCAAATTTAGCGAAGCGTATTGAAAATTTTGAGAAAACAAAGCGTTTTTTAAGCAGGCTATTCGGAAGTGGAAAATCTTCTAAAACAAAGCCAAGTGCATTGCTTGATATGACGAGGGATCTTTATGATAAAATGAATCAGATGCTTGGGGAATGGACAGGAGGCAATCAATCGCAACAAGCAGAAATGCTCGAAAAATAGCATTGCTTTTGCAATATGATGGCACAAATTTTATCGGGTGGCAAAAGCAGAAAGAGGGACGGACAGTTCAGAGCGAATTGGAAAAAGCGCTTCGTATACTTTTACGAGAAAATGTTTCCGTTATTGCATCGGGAAGAACAGACTCGGGTGTTCATGCGTTAGGCCAAGTTGTTCATTTTGTTACTACATCGGAAATCTCACTTCAAAGACTATGCATTGGATTAAACGGGATTCTTGCAGAGGATATTTCAGTATTAAATGCATTTAATGTACCTTTTACCTTTCATGCGCGATTTAGTGCAATTGAACGCGAATATTTGTATTTGGTTTATAATAACCCACAGCGATCTCCGTTCATGGTAAACAGAGCAATGTGGATTTCGACTCCGTTGGATGCAGAATATCTCAATACTGTTGCACAGTATTTAGTAGGCGAAAAGGATTTTGCATCTTTTTGCAAACGTTCAACTTCAACGAAAAACACTATAAGAAAAATAAGCGAGATTGAAGTTAGGCGCGATAATGAGATTGTGCGGTTTCGAATAAAAGGGAATGCGTTTCTTCATAACATGGTGCGAATTATTGTGGGCACAATGTTGCACATGCATCGCACAAATGCAAAACCAGAAGAGATTCTTGAAATACTTAATCGGCGCAATAGAACGTATTCAGGACCAACCATTGTTGCAAAAGGGCTTTATTTGAACAGAATATTTTTTGATCCCCCTTTAGAGAGTATGGAAAAAGCATTTTAACCCGCTATATAAAAAATGCTTATTTTATTGACATGAAAATCGAGAAAAATTTAAATTTGCTTCTTATACAATAAAATTTTTTCTATGGAAGCATTATGCGAAGAAGTATACTCGGTATTGTTTTTTTGGTATTTGCGATAACGAGCACAGCAGTTGCGCGTACAAGGAGAAGCGATCCGTTTGAAAAGCCGCAGTTCGGTTTGTGGTTTGGAACGGTTACTCCAGTTTATACCACAGATGAAAATTTAGATACGTATTTAGGCGGTGGGCTTTTTATGCGGACAAATTCTTTCATACGCGGGATAAAATTTGGATTGGATTCTTCATATCAGTTTTTTCGCTCGCAAAGCGTAAATGAACTTACGTTGATTCCCATCTACGGCAGCTTTATTTATCGATTACCAATAAACATGCCACTTGCATTTCAGCTGAAGATAGGGGGAGGTGGTGCTCGATTGTATTTTCGCCCCGATGATGTAACGGCATGGGAACCTCTTTTTATGTGTGGCTTTGAAACCTCATTTCCAGCGGGACGCGTGTTTAATATAGGTCTGCGTATCGATTATTTGTTGATATATGAACAGTATATCGAACGCGCCTCGAGAAATGGGCATATTGTGAATGCAGGAATAACTGTCTTTTTTAATATTGGAGAATAGATTGCGATGGAAAAAATATTGAGTTTATTACTTTTATGCAATTTTGTTATTTTTGTAGCGTGCAGCGATTATCCCGTTTTCACGGAAATGGCAAACAGCCGTTTGCGAGTGATAATTAAAGGCACATTTGAATCCAATAATCCTCGGCCATGGGACTTGTCAAACTCATCGTCGTTGCGCGATGATTCCATTGATGATCTAACCACTGATTCCATCGAATTTCCCACGCAATTTATGCTCGATATTGCCGAGATGAGGCTTGAGGGAAGTGGCGATGCAGATAAATTTGCGTTTTACCGAGAAACATATGCAATCCCCTTGCTCGATTCTGAAGCGTTTTTTGATGGAACAGGAGTTGAATTTCCATGCGATGACCCATATTCGCATTATCAATACACTTCTGTGTTGGTATATATTCGCAAAATGATTTTTGACATGGCAACCCAATGGGCATTCAATTATTCAACGCTTTCGTGGGAACAACAGGATGATCCGCAAACAATATTTCGTGAGAAAAAAGTGACTGGTGTTGATTTTAATCAGATGCAATATCTTACCTATTGGGATTATCTTCGCACAAACTATAAAGATGTGCTTCGAATATTTCCATTACGCGTTTATTTCCCCCCTGGTGGTTTTGTGTTTAACCGGGATTATCCTGAGACTGTTTTGGAAATACGGTTTGTGATCAAAAATTTTATGAAATTTTATGAATTTGATGATACGTCGTCAGGAATATACAAGGTTTTGCATTTTTGGGCTCTATCAGATTGGTTGCGCGATGTGCGCGCAGATGACATTGTGATGGGGGGGAATCTTATCGCAGTCGCACGAAGTTATGTTGTAGGGATGACTGCGACAATTAGCGGTTCGGGTGGGAATGTTGGCGATTATATTGTTGCCATTGAAGATGGGATCGATAATATCGCAAATTATATCCTTACCCCACCACAACGTCCCGATGCAACTGGTGCATGTTATCAACCCAAACCGCCCATTGTACTAAATATGGGTGATCCTTATGCATTGCTTGATTATTATATACAATTTGAAAAATATCGATTTGAATTAAACTCATTTATTACAGGATGTTTGGAGGCGGGAATTTACGATGATAAATGGGATGAGTACGAACAAAAAGTAGGAAATTTTAAAATACCACCACTTGTTACATATAAATCGGATTCGAATTATTCAATAACAAATGCTCCTGTAGGAAAGACGTACAATATATATCGAGGCACATCACCGAGAGGTGAGTTGCCAACAACTTACACATACCTTGGCACCGTGAGAGTGAATGAATCCGATGCGGGGAAAACAATTAGTGGTCCGTGAAGCGATGAAAGGGCAATACTTTCCCTTTTCGTAGTTTTTTGGAATAAATTTTGTTGTGGAAATAAATAAAATTTATTGATTTTAGGTAACGAGTAATTCTAAATTTTCAGGAATTCCCCACCAAATTTTAAAATATGTAATATTTTCAATTCTTTTTTCAACCCACGCATATCCATGATATGGATAATTATCCTCAAATGGATTAAGCTTATTCCTTAAAATCATCTTAACCACATTTTCAAGATATTCGAATACTGCAATAGCGATTATCAATGAAATTGAACGACCAAAAAATTTCCGCATATCTTGAAAATAATTGTATTCCTTTTGGAGAAAACGAACTTTAACTCTTTTTTTTGATATAGGCAGCCCCGTCTGCTTGTTGATGCGATCTTGGTATTTTATTCGACCTTCATTGGATAAATATTTTTTGTGATTTTTGAGCATATGTTGAATAGCGCGTATAATGAGAACTTCTTTACATACGCATGTTTTTTCTTGAGCATTCAAAAGGAATTCAATCACATCGGTTCTCATTACATAGGTAGTATCGATTTTTTTCATAAATATGACCTCCATTTGAGTACGTTCATATAATAATACGAATGAAGATTGCAAAAATGAAAAAATTTTTTTAATTTTTTACAAATTTGTAAGAATTTCGTTCAAAGTTTATCATTGACAAAAATTTAAGGTTGCGATGGCTGTCATTGAAAATGCGGGATATGTTGATGCAAATATCATTGCGATAAGCGGTTTAAGATTTTTGAACGTTCATTGATAATCGAAAATTTTTTAAACTAAATAATGGGTGATTTTTACATTAAAAGTAATTATTTTAATAAAATTATTATGAAGGGTGTGGTGCGATGAATATTTTAGTTCAAAAATATGGTGGAACCAGTGTAGGAACACCTGAGCGCATCATGGCAGTTGCTGATCGGATTAAGTCGTATGTGAATAAAGGATACTCGTTGGTCGTTGTTGTTTCGGCAATGGGAAAGACTACCGATCAGCTCATTGAGCTTGCAAAGCAGATTTCAAAATCGCCGAGCAAGCGCGAAATGGATATGCTTCTTTCAACAGGAGAGCAGGTATCGATAGCACTTTTAGCAATGGCGTTACACGAAAAAGGGGTGGATGCAATTTCATATACAGGTTCACAGGTGCGCGTGATGACCGATGGAAATTTTTCAGAGGCAAAAATCGAGAGCATCGCAACGGATCGAATTCTCAAATCGCTGAATGAAGGGAAAGTGGTTATCGTTGCTGGATTTCAGGGTATTGATGAAGAAGAAAACATTACAACATTGGGAAGGGGTGGATCCGATACGACAGCGGTGGCGCTTGCGGCGGTACTGAAGACGCGCGATTGTGAAATTTATACCGATGTAGATGGCGTGTTTACTGCGGATCCACGAGTTGTTCCAGCAGCCAGAAAATTGCGAGAGATTAGCTATGATGAAATGCTCGAGCTTGCGCGGTTGGGAGCGGGTGTTCTTCATTCGCGTTCGGTAGAATTTGCGAAAAAGTATAATATTAAAATTACTGTACGTTCCAGCTTCAATTACGAAGAAGGAACAATTGTAATGCCAAAGGAGGAGATGATGGAAAAATTTGTGGTAAGCGGGGTAACCGCAAAAACCGATGAAGCGAAAATTACTATTTGGAATTTAGAGGACAAACCTGGTGTTGCGGCGAAGCTTTTTGGTAAGATGGGTGAGGCCAAAATTTATATTAATATGATCGTTCAATCGACAGGCCATGATGGGAAAGCTTCCATCTCGTTTACAGTATTAAAGAAAGATTTACAAAGAGCGTTGGAGCTTACAGAGAAACTAAAAGATGAATTAGGTGGTTCGGCAATTGAGGCAAAGGAAAATATTGCTATCGTTTCGGCAGTTGGCGTGGGGATGCTCTCATCTTATGGCGTTGCGGGGCGCATGTTTAAGGTATTGGCGGATAACAATATTAACATCGAGATGATTTCAACTTCTGAAATAGGAATATCGTGTTGCATTGATGGCAAATATGCCGAATTAGCGCAACGCGTCATTCATCAAGAGTTTATCGAATCGGCAGCGTAAAGTAATGCTCGCAGTTGGCGTATTGTATGGGGGAAAATCTGGTGAACACGACGTCTCCTTGTGTTCTGCGGCTTCAGTGGTTGCAAATTTAGATGAAAAGAAATACTCCGTTATCGCGATAGGAATCGATAGGGATGGAAGTTGGCATGTACAGAATCATCCCGAAATCGTTGATCATCCTCATTTTGGAAAAGTATTGGCGTTACGCAAAACTGGGAAATGGTTGGTAAATCATGCGGGCAAAACGAAAGGGATGGAACTTATCGAGCGGGAGAGCGGTCGAACGATTTTTGTTGATATAGTTTTCCCTGTTGTTCATGGGACATATTGTGAGGATGGGACACTTCAGGGGCTATTGGAACTTGCCGGTGTTCCATATGTTGGAGCTGATGTGGCTGGTTCGGCGATTGGGATGGATAAAGATATTGCAAAGCGCTTGCTGCGCGATGCGGGTCTTTCGGTAGTTCCTTGGAAAACAATATTTCCCGAAGATTGGAACGAACGAAAAGACGCGCTCCTTTCGACCATCGCCAATGAGTTTGGTTTTCCTCTTTTCGTGAAGCCCGCAAATTCAGGTTCTTCAGTGGGAGTGAGAAAAGCGAAAAATCAGAACGAACTTGTTTTCGCCATCGAATCGGCAATGCAGTTTTCCGTGAAAGTTATTGTGGAAAAGGCAATCGATTGTAGGGAAATTGAATGTGCTGTATTAGGAAATAGAAATCCTCAGGTATCTGTGCTTGGTGAAGTTGTTCCACATCATGAGTTTTATTCATACGAAGCAAAATACATTGATCCGCATGGGGCTTCTCTTAAAATTCCTGCAGAAGTTTCACACGAGTTAAGTCAGGAAATTCGCGCTGCCGCATTGCGAGCATATAGAGCGCTTTGCTGTGCCGGTATGGCACGTGTGGATTTTTTCCTGGAAAAGGGGACAAATCGATATTTCATTAATGAAATAAATACTCTACCGGGATTTACGACCATTAGCATGTATCCAAAGCTTTGGGAAGCATCAAATGTTTCGTATGGGGACTTGCTGACGCGACTCATTGAACTTGCATTGGAACGCCATAGAGAAAAACAATTGCTCCGCACGACTTTATAATTTTTTTAATTAAATTTTATTTTTGCATAAGCATTATACGGTATAGATTTTTTTATGATTGACATTGCCAATTCTTTTAGAGCAATTTAGACCAACGTAGAGATTGCACTTGAGAAAAAAGTAGGTGTGGGATGAAACTAAATTTAGCATGGATACCAAATTCCCTAACATTGGGGAATATGTTGCTTGGCTTTATATCCCTTGTCTTTTCGAGTATGGGGAGCATAAGTAACTCTCAACCATTTTTTTTCGCAGGTATATTAATTTTGGGTGCAGCGCTTTTTGATGGGCTCGATGGTCCCACTGCTCGGGCACTTAAAGTCACAAGCCGCCTTGGTGGGGAATTGGATTCGCTTGCTGATTGTGTGGCATTCGGCGTTGCGCCGGGCTTTTTAGCATATAAAGCTTTTTTTTCTGGGATGAACGTCGCTTTTGTCGGATATGAGTTCGATGTGGGGGTGGCGATTGCTGCAATTTTCCCACTTTGCGCAGCATATCGGCTTGCGCGGTTTAATGTTTCGCACGAACCCGATTCCTTCAGTGGGCTTCCTTCCCCAGCGGCAGGGATAATAGTAGCGCTCGTGCCAGTGTTTTTCCCTGTGATGGCATTTCGATTCGGATGGAAAAAGATTGCATTGATCATTGCATTTATCGTTACTGCATTCCTGATGGTATCAACCATACGATTCAGCAAGCCGCAGACAACCATTGCAAAATATTTTTCTGGAATTCGCATCGTGCTTTTGATTTTATTTTTCATCGCGGTCATCGTTGTTTTTCGCAAGTGGTCAATTTTCATTTTTATCGGAATATATATTGTTTCGGGTTTTGTAAGCTTTATCATCCAGTTTATTCAAGATAGGCGATATTGAATATCGATGGAAAAATTTACTCATTACGATGAGCAGGGATGCTCGCGAATGGTCGATGTTTCACAAAAGCCAGTAACATTGCGAACTGCAAAGGCTATTGGGTATGTCTCAATGAAGGAAGAAACTATTCGGCTTATTCGCGAAAGACTAATTCCCAAAGGAAATGTGTTCGAAGTTGCGCGCATAGCGGGTATTATGGGAGCAAAAAAGGCGCACGAGCTTATCCCCATGTGCCATCCGCTACAATTGCATTTTGTCGATGTGCGTTTTGAGATTGACGACGAGCATCGGAGGGTAATGATTTCATCAGAAGTACGCCTCGAAGGGAAAACTGGCGCAGAGATGGAAGCGCTTGTTGCTGTGACCATTGCTGCCCTTACAGTATACGATATGTGCAAAGCAGTGGACAAAACAATGGCAATTAGCGATGTGCGCGTGATATCCAAAACGGGTGGAAAAAGCGGCGATTTTGCCATTCAGATGGAATAAAATAACCCAATAATAACTTATTCGCCATAAAAATGCTTGAATATATGGATTCCAAAACTGGAATCGACTGCATACACATAATTTTTGGAAGCAGTTACACCCACGCATTGTATTCCGCTTCGGGTAAGCGCAATAAGTTTTGACGGTGAGGAGGGGTTGGATATGTTGAAAAGGAGAACTCCACCGGTGTAGTCGGCTACCAGTAGTTTTGTTCCCGATATTGAAATATCTTGAGCATTGCCAGCGGTATCTTCGGAATATACTTCTTGAGGATTTTCGGGATTTGTAAGGTCATATACGAGAAGCCCATTTGGACCATCTGCTAAATATGCGTATTTGCCTGCTACTTCGACATCGTATGCATAGCCTTTGGTATCTATTTTTGTTTTTAACGATGGGTTTGAAATTGTGGAGATATCCAAAATCAGCATGCCCGAAGTATGGTCAGCGACAATTGCATAATTGTTATAAAGCGCAACATTATACGAAGTACTATCTGTATCGTATTTCGTAATCAGTTGTGGATCTGATGGATTTGAAACATTTAAAATAACGACTCCTTTGGAGCCATCAGCCACAAAGGCATACGGAAAGCTGATTGTAATTCCGTATGCATTGCCGTCGGTATCGTACGATGCAACGGTTGCAGGAGTGGCGGGATTTTTGATATTTGCAATGCGCAATCCACAAGCATCGTCGGCGAGGTAGGCATAGCCATTTGAAACGGCAACATCGAAAACACTGCCCGGCGTGTCGTAGGTTGCGAGCAGGTTTGGGAAAAAAGGATTGGAAATATCGAGTATTACTAATCCTTTGCTGAGATTTGCTACATATGCATGAGTTCCATGAATGAAGGCTGTTTGCGCGTCTTTTGAGTACACGCTTGTGCAGTAGATTGCATCGGGAAGATCTTTGTGGAAAATTTGAAAACCGCTTGAACTGTTTGCAAGATAAATATAGTTTTTATTTATCGCAATGTCGTATGCTTTTTGGGGGGTGTCGTAATATTGGATTGATCGAAAAGGTGCATTTTGATATGCGTAATCTATTGCGAAAAATCCATTTTGCCCATCAGCGACATATACTGTTGATCCATCGAGGATAACGCTCTTTGCCTCTCCTCTGACCTCATATTTTTCTTTTAATAGTGGATTTTGTGGGTCGCGTATATCGAGGACGACCAGCCCATTGCTTCCATCTGCAATGAAGGCGAGATTGTTCAACACTGCAACGTCAAATGCAGTTCCCGGTGTATCGTAGGTTTTTATGAGTTGGGGATTTGCTGGGTTCGATATATCAATAATCTGCAAACCTGCAGAACTGTCGGCAACATACGCAAATGCATCTTTCACAAAAACTCCCCTACTTACTCCTGGGGTATCGTACTTGCCTTTTTTTTGGGGATTTAAAGGATTAGAAATGTCCACAATCACAAGTCCTGATGATCCATAACCAACATATGCGTAGTTTTCGGCGATGTGGACATTGTAAGCTGTTCCAGAACTTTCTTTATATTTGACTTTATATTGGGGACTGGATTTATTGGTAATATCAACAATAACTAAGCCACCAGAGCCGTAAGCAAGGTAGGCGTAATTGTCTTTGACGCTCACGTCGTAGCAATAGCCTTCTGAGTGTTTATAGTTTCCGATATTGTTAGGATTTTGGGGATTTGAAATGTCAAATATGCGAAGCCCATTTGAATAGTCTGCAACATACGCGTAATTATCGGATGATGTTATTGCACGGGCATCGATAGAAGTTGTATAGCTTCCATCAACCGCAATTGGTGTGAGTCTAACAGTGAAGTTCCAACTAAAATTGGATTCAAGCGCATTGCCATACACATCCTTGATAGCAGTTGTAAGGGTTACGGTATGGGCGCAGCCATTTGCCAGGCGATTTTTTGGAGAAAAAAATACGCTTTTGCGATCGTTTCCCATCCACAAGTATCCAACAATTTGCTCCCCAAATTGATTTGTGATGAATATAGTTTGCTCATTCACAGTCTTTTCATCAATTTCTTTATTGAATTGTATAATAATATCTTTATACTCTTCAAAATCTTTTTGGTTGTTGTAAGGCATAATTGGATATGCGGCAGGCAGTACGTCGTCTTCGAAAATGGTAATGTAGACGGTTGGCGTTTCGATGCCATTGTATAGTGGATCGGTGCTTTCAAGGGGTGGCAATTTAATTTGATGGCTGCGAGTACCATACACGAGCATGTCGTTTTTTACGGTGACTTGCACTTCCTGTTCTTCGCTGTAGTTTTCGGGAGTAAAGACAATTGCAGAAGGAGTAAATTCGATTACCTCATCGATGCCGTAAGTGGTACAAAACTGATTGGATTTGGTAAAGTCGAGCACCACGTTTGCTTCTGGCGGTGCAGTGAGTTTTGCTTTAAAAAGCCCCGGCGCTCCGTTTTCGGTAAAGCTTATGATTGTTGTCCCCGTGAATAGCGAAAAATGTGCACCTTCGGCGCGTTTAGCCAGCAGCTCGCTGCGATAATCATCGATAAAGGTATCGGAACAAGTGAAAGAGAATATTAGATATCCAATGATGATCCAAAAAGAATTTTTTGTACATAAATTATGACAGGACATATTTTTAGTCCTTTTCAAATATCATTATGAATTAAACGGTATTTTATAGCTTTTAAAATATCATAATACTGATTATTCGTCAATGGATAAAAAAAGAAATTTTTTTAAATGCGAAATGGAAATTGCGCGTTAAGTTAATGAGACATAATATAATGGTCGTTTTGAAAATTTGTCAAAAAAATTATTCGCTTAACGTATTTATTAAACAAAAAGAAAAAATAGCATTTATGTTTCATATTTTTAATTATTTATTGTTATTTTGTTTTTATTTGGTTTATTTTAAAATTTTTGGGCTTGCTTCTCTCGTAAAAAGCAGTATATTAGTATTACTCTATTAGCACTCACTTGATTGAGTGCTAACAATGCATCCAAAAATTTCAGTGCAACTATTCATTCCGCTGAAAATATTTTATCTCAGCGGCACATTATATTTTAAAACTAAAGGAGGCGTACCGTGGCTATAAGACCATTAGGCGATCGTGTCCTCATAGAGGTTATTGAGGAAGAAGTTCAAAAACAGGGTTCTCTTTTTATTCCCGATACGGCTAAGGAAAAGCCCCAGCAAGGGAAGGTCATCGCTGTGGGAAATGGCCGTTACGAGGATGGGAAACTTATTCCTCTCGATGTGAAAGTGGGCGATGTGGTGCTATACGGAAAGTATGCGGGCACCGAGGTAAAGTACGACAATAAGGAATATCTTATTGTACGCGAAAGCGATATTCTGGCAGTTATCGAAAAATAAATTTTAAATTAAAGAGAGGATAAATTATGGCGAATCCGAAGATTTTACAGTACAGCGAAGAAGCCCGGCGTTCAATTCTTGCCGGCGTGAACAAACTCAACGATGCAGTTAAGATCACTCTTGGCCCCCGTGGCCGAAATGTGGTTATCGACAAAAAATTTGGTTCCCCAAGCATCACAAAGGATGGGGTAACGGTGGCAAAAGAAATTGAATTGGAAGACCCATTTGAAAATATGGGTGCCCAAATGGTAAAGGAAGTTGCCACCAAAACGAATGATGTGGCAGGGGATGGAACAACCACAGCGACGATTTTAGCTGCCGCGATTTATCGCGAAAGCCTTAAAAACGTCACTGCGGGTGCAAATCCAATGAGCTTAAAACGCGGCATCGATAAAGCTGTGGAAGCTGCGGTAAAATTCATTGCTGACACAGCGCGAGAAATTAAGGACAAGAAGGAAATTGCGCAGGTTGCCTCTATCTCTGCCAATAACGATGAAAGTATCGGAAATCTCATTGCCGACGCAATGGAAAAGGTCGGAAAGGATGGCGTAATTACCGTCGAAGAGGCAAAATCCATCGATACCACACTGGAAGTGGTGGATGGGATGCAGTTTGACCGCGGGTATATTTCACCATATATGGCAACAAATCATGAGGATATGACGGCGGTTTTGGAAAATGCCTATATTCTCATTCACGATAAAAAGATTTCTTCAATGAAAGATTTGTTGCCAATTCTAGAAAAAGTCGCGCAATCGGGTAAGCCGCTATTGATTATTGCAGAGGAAGTGGAAGGCGAAGCCCTTGCTACCATCGTGGTCAACACTCTTCGCAAAACAATTACCTGCGTGGCAGTAAAGGCTCCTGGTTTTGGCGATCGCCGCAAGGCAATGCTTGAAGATATTGCTATCCTTACCGGTGGGCAAGTGATTTCCGAAGATTTGGGACTTAAGCTTGAAAATACCACGCTGAGCATGCTTGGCACAGCAAAGCGCGTTGTTGTCGATAAGGAAAACACAACAATCACCGAAGGTGGCGGATCGCAGAAAGACATCCAGGCGCGCATTAACGTGATTAAAAAGCAAATTGAAGAAACTACCTCCGATTACGATCGCGAAAAGCTTCAAGAGCGTCTTGCGAAACTTGCAGGTGGCGTTGCAGTCATCAATGTAGGTGCTGCGACCGAAGTAGAACTTAAAGAAAAGAAAGCGCGCGTGGAAGATGCCCTTTCGGCAACGCGTTCTGCTGTTGAAGAAGGAATTGTTCCTGGTGGTGGATTAACGCTGTTGTATGCGCAGAAAGCAATCAAGGAAGTTGCCGACAAGCTTTCCGGCGATGAAAAGATCGGTGCCAACATCATTCTCAAAGCCGTTGAAGAGCCGATGAAGATGATTGCAGAGAATGCGGGTGTGGAAGGCTCAATAATTGTCGAAAAGGCAAAGACCGAAAAACAGGGAATTGGCTTTAATGCGAATACGTTGCAATGGGAAGATCTCATGAAATCGGGCATCATCGATCCGGCGAAGGTTGTACGGTCGGCTTTGCAGAATGCTGCGTCGGTCGCTGGAATGCTGTGCACGACAGAGGTGCTCATTACCGAAAAACCGCAGGAAGAAAAACATCCAATGGGAGGAATGAATCCCAACATGATGTAATCGCTGTTGGTTTGAAAATAAAAAACCGCTCCGCAAGGAGCGGTTTTTTATTTGTGCATTGACGAATTAACCTTATTTAAGATAAAAAAATAATATCCGGTAAATTGTGAAAAACCACATGTTGCGCTTCTTATTTTGATTGACATTTTTTTAAAACGTTCATTGAAAAGTTGTATTGAAAAAACCACGTTGTGTGCAAAAAAAGGAATATATATGTCGGAAGGAAAACAAGAACACATAAGCGTTATTGGAAGCTTCGTTGTGTCTTGTAAATTGGAAATACATTTCACTTGTTAGTAATCAAATTCAAGAGGAATGGCTTGTGAAAATTAACCGAAACGCCGAGATTGTTGTCTCTTCTACGAAAAATAATAATCGTATCCTCAGTAATCTTACCCCGGGTGCAAAGATTGTTGCCCGCATCGTCAGCCGATTAGACGAAAATAAAGCCCTTATTGATATTGCGGGAACGAAGATCATCGCGAAATTTTTAAGTGAATTCCCTCAAAGCGAACGCGTAAACCTTTTACTCACCTCAAAGCAAAAATACACCTTTGTCTTTAAGCTGATGGATCATGAGGGCGCCTCAGTTTCGAATTTTAAGATTCTGCCTTTTTTTGTCGCACACGCATACGGGATGCATAAAAACCTCATTCATCTCCGATCGCGTTCGCATGGATCCGTTTCTCTATATCAACTTTTTAAACTCGTTATGGGCATACCTTCGGGGAATCTCGATGGTGCATTGACAGCTTTGTTGAATGGTTTGTTGAAAAAGAGGATATTGAAAAGCGATGTTGATAAAGTAAAAAACATGCTTATTCTTGCAAAGGGCAACATTCTTCCATTTTTAGGCGCAGTGCTTGGCGCGATTGGTAGGTTTGGGAGCAGTGTCGATTCATCTGACACTGTAATGAATTCCGATGAAATGAATATGAGAGATGGGACTCTTTTTTTAGAAAGCATCCTTGCATCCATTGAGTGGGATGAGGAATTAAGAGAATCGTATGCATGCTTCGTGCGATGGCTGTTTTCGAAGGATGATGCGGAATACGTTATTCCCATCTACGATGAGGGGAAATACCGGAATCTTTTGGTAATTGCAAAGGATGGAATGATTGCCTGTGCCTTCGATTTGTCGCAGCTGGGGCATGTGGAAGTGTTTGGCAAAGAGATTGAGGGAATAATACATCTTTCAATTGTATGTAAGAATGAGAAAAGTGTTGAAATTCTTAAGCGGAATTTGTATGATTTGCAAACAAGGCTCAAACGCGCAGTAAAATGCGAGTCCCACGTTGCGGTATATTGGGAAGCTGATGCGCGGGCAACGCTCGAACGCGAAATAAATGAGGCCTGGGAACAGATGAGTGTCGATGTTCAGGCGTAAGCAGATGAGAAAGGGCACAAAAAAGGCAGTTGCGCTTGAATACGATGGAAGCGAAGCACCTTCGGTAATTGCATCGGCACAGGGGAAATTAGCAGAAAAGATAATCGAAATTGCGCGAATGCACAACGTGCCATTATATGAAGATGCCGATTTGGCAGAAGCGCTTTCTTTGCTAAAAGTGGGAGAAAAAATTCCCGAAAATCTTTTTAAAGCAGTAGCAGAAGTGTTTGGATATTGTTATTGGATAAATGAAAAGCTAAAAAATAAACTCGATGCCACGTTTTGATTGTGGTGAGAAAAAGAAGAGTTTAAAGAAGGAACGCGAATGGCACAAATGAGAAAATTAAGCGTAGATGAGTTAAAGCCGGGCATGCGGTTTAACCGACCGGTTTACATCGATAGCAATAATATACTCGTGGATTCGAATATTACCATTAAAGAAAGCGATATCCGAAAGTTGCAGAGTTTGGGCGTGCGATATGTGGAAACTGCAGGGGACATGATTGCTACCGAAGCTGACCTTAAGCTCGAACAGAGAGTCTCCACTGGTGGGATGGATGTTCGCACCATCATGCGCGATTACGAAACGCTTTTAAAAAAGCGGAAGGAGTTTATCGAAATTCATCGGCGGGCATGCCTTGAAGTGGAACGCGTGCACAATGCGATTAAAGCAAATGAAAAATTTTCCATCGATGGCCTTTCTGCGGTACTCAACGATATTATAAAAATTCTTGGCGAAAGTCCTAACTCGTTTATCTTTTTGTTTGGGCTCGATGAAGGGAAAAACTATTTGGTGGTTCATTCGGTGAATGTGACATATTATGCACTCATTATTGGAATTTCGCTTAAGTACTCTCCTGAAAAGCTTCGAGATCTCGGATTGGGGACATTGCTCATCGACGCGGGGATGTTAAAAATCCCTCCTTACATTATTCACAAACAGTCGAATTTAACCGAACAGGAGTTTAATCTCATCAAAACGCATCCGTTGCATGGATATCGCGTGATCAAACAGCTTGGGAGTGTGAGCGAACGCGTTGCGATTGTTTCGCTCCAGCATCACGAATCGTATGACGGGCGGGGGTATCCTCGCGGGTTAAAGGGCCATCAGATTGATGAAGCCGCAAAGATTGCGGCAATTGCAGATAGCTACGAAGCCCAAATTACGAATAGGGCATATCGGAAACGGCAGTATTTTTATCATGCGATGAAGAATTTGCTCTCAAGTGGGGTGAACCGCTTCGATCCAGTGATCCTAAAGGTTTTTCTTTCGCGCATGTCAGTGTATCCCATCGGATCAATGGTGCGCCTTAACGATCAAAGCGTTGGGATTGTCATTGGCTCGATTCCGCAAAAACCGCTTCGGCCAATTGTTAAATTGGTGTTTGACGCGAAGGGTACTCGAATTCGGGAGACAAAAATCATAAATCTTTTAGAAGAAATTTCGTTGTATATTGTAAAAGCTCTCGATGAGGAGGAAGCTGGAATTAGTTTTCTCGATGTACTTTGAAAGGGGAAGATGAACGCAAGGGAATTGGGGACAAAGGGCGAAGTTCTCGCATGCCGTTTTTTTGAAAATAAGGGTTTTGAAATTCTTTCAAAAAATTTTCGTTTTGGAAGAACAGGCGAGATCGACCTCATTGTGCGAAAAGGCAATTTAATTGTATTTGTTGAAGTAAAAAACCGTCGAACGGATCTTTACGGTGGCGCGTTGTATGCAATTAGCCCTTCAAAGATAAAAAAACTAAAAGTGGTTGCGGAGGCTTTTTTAAGGCTAAACCCCGATTTAAAAAAGAATCCGAATTTGATTTTCAGATTTGATCTTTTAGCAATCCACAATGACAACTGCGAGTGGGTTGAAGATATTTTCCGCTAAATTTTTTTCGTCGATTGCATAAAGTTTCGTTAAGTCAACCTTAAAAAAATCCGAACAATTAAACAGGGGCGAGCAAACCCGCCCAGGGAGGGGAGGGGCCCCCTATTTGTGAGGGGAAAACTTATGGAAAATCTCATGAGCAAGGATGATCGTGAGATACAAGAACGTCGGGTTGGCAGGGATAAACTTACGATCGAAGAATATAAAAAGCGCATGGCAGATAACGAGTACCTCGACCATGCGATTCAGAAAATTGCCACTGATTTAACGAACTATCTCACGCGCTAATACGAGGGATGTATTTTTAAAATTTTTATAAGGCAGTATGGTTGAAAGCAAAAAATCGTACGCAGCGATCAGAGAAAACCGCACATTGTTGCGCCTTTTTTATTTATTGCTGGGAACGGTCATTGCTGGTCTTTTATTTATATTCCGTTACTATTTCTGGCCATTTTTGTTTGCGCTTATAATTTATATTGCACTCCGCACATGGTACGATAAATTGAAAAAAGCTGTGCGGCTCGACTCTTTGGCAAGTTTTCTTATGCTGTTGGGACTTTGCGCGGTGGTGTTTTTCCCAGTGCTGCTGTTGCTTTTAGGGATTGCTAAACAGGCATTTGAATTTTATAAGTACATCCAAGATGAGATTGTGCGGGCAAAGTTGGCGGAGTGGATTGGCAATAATGCGGTGGTTGGCTGGTTATACGAACAGTTTCAAGTAAATCGAGGAGAAATTTTGTCAAAAGTGCTGGCATTCCTCGAGCAGACAGCGATGTCGATTTTTACGAATGTGACGCTTGTGGTAGGATTTTCAATTAATTTTGCAATGAATTTTGTATTCATGCTTCTTATCCTTTTTTTTCTTTTTAAGGATGGGTACAAACTTGAGGAACCTTTCTACCGCATCCTTCCATTTCCCGATGATGTGGAAAAAGATGTAGTGAAGCGGCTTAAAGAAGTGGTGAAAGTGTTACTGGTAGGGAATATTGTGATTATGGCACTTCAAGGAATTTGCCTTGGAATAGGATTTTTTATTGTAAAAATCTCAGGAGTCCTTTTGTGGGCATCGATTGGCGCAATAATGTCACTTATCCCGGTAATAGGGACGATGTTTATTTGGATTCCGGCCACTGTATTTCTCATAATAAAAGGAAGCTATGGGAGTGCTGCCTTTGTTGCAACATGGAGCATGGCATGGTATTTAATTTTAGAAAATATACTTAAACCAGCAATTTTTGGGAAAACGCTCAATTTTCACCCTCTAATCTTTTTCTTTCTGCTGATTGGGAGCATCAAAGCATTTGGATTGGCAGGCATATTGCTTGGGCCCTTGCTATTGACGCTGTTTTATTCTCTCTGGGAAATTTATAAGTTAGTAAGCAGTACAGAAGAGCCATAACACATAATCTCACAATTTCCTCAACGAATTTTATAAAATAAGCATTAATAATAAATATCTAACACAATATGAATTGTGTTAATAATTTTTATAAAATTTGTAAAAAAAAATGAAAAGTAAAAGTCCAGTGGTATTTTAAATATTATTAACCAGATTTATAATCTGCTTCACTTCATTATGATAGATGGAAGGGGGTTTTACAACATTTTGGGTTAGTATGAACGATATTTATATATTTTTCATCGTTAAATTTTTGGTCCATTTTGAACCTAAAATGTTTTCGTTGAGATGAAGTATAGAAGAAATACTAAATACGCCGTGAGGAGTTTTTATGAAAATGAAAATAGTCAGTAGTATTGTATGCTTTTTTATGTCTATGCCATTGTATTCGTACGATTCGCTTACCTTGCTGGATGGGAAAATTCTTCTCGGAAAGATTGTAAGCGTTGAGCGAGAAAAGGTGGTTGTGGAATCGTTCGGCAAGGAGAAAATCTATTCTTCATCGGAAATTTTAAAAACATCAAAGGGTGCTGCGGATCTAAAGAAAATTTCTGTCTCAGTATATCTTCGTGATGGCACGGTATTGCAGGGAAAGTTTGAAGATTACGATGAGGAAATTGGAATTTTGCTCAATTTACAACTTGGAAACATTACAATTGTACCTGATTTGATTGAGAAAATTTCGGATGAAACGCTCACGACAAAATATTATGGATTCGATGCGAAGATTGGAATGATGATTACCTACTATCGGGTAATTGGTGAATTTCGCAACGATTTCGATTCTTCGTATGCACTTTCGGCATACGGAGAAAAAAATTTCCCATTGGTACGCGGCATTTCGTTTGGGTTAGATTTTTCCTATCGCAATATGGGGTATGTGCCGAGCGAAGATGTCCGCTATGTGAATATTTCGCTAAAACCAACCGTCACGTATTCATATCACGATTTTCACTACCTGTTTCCATTTTCTGAAAGGATTACTCCCTTTGTGCAGTTGGCAATTGGACCATCGTATATCCACATTAACGATGAGCGAAACTTTGTAAAAAGCACTCGGGTAAGCGGGATCGATACTGAAATGAGCGCTTCTGCGGGAGTTGATGTGCATCTGTACCGAGGAATTTCATTTCGCCTTAGTCCAACTTATTGCGTTGTATTTCAGCGCAAACGCCATTTCCAGACGATGGCAGTTGGTTTTGGCATTTATTATGGTTTTTAAAGGAGGTGGCAAGCGATGAGAATTTTTTGTTTTATACCCATGTTACTTTTAACCATTGGATTAATTTCGTGTAGCGCGATGTTTGAAGAGGCTCTTATTGATAACCTTGAGAACTTGTTCGTTTCTGATGTGCTCACGGAAACAAGCGTGGATTCTGCAACGCTTCGTTTTACGACGAATATTCCCACAGTCGCATATGCGGTTTATGGAATTGAAAGCGGGAATTACGTACATCGCACGGATAAAAGTCCGCTACCAGCAACAACCCACACGATAACCGTGAACAATTTAACGCCGAACGTTACCTACTATGCAAAGGTATTTGTCGAATCGCCAAATACTAATGAAGTCAAAGCAAGCGGGGAGGTATCCTTCAGTATTTTTCAAGCCGAGTCGCTGACAATTACGGTTTCGAATTTGACGTTTACTCCCAATGCCGATTTAAGCTCAGGCACGATAACATGGCAGACCAATGTAGCGACCACGCATTCGCTCGAATATGGCACCTCACCGGGGAATTACACTCATGCCACGGTGCCAACAACTACGCCAACTCAGAATCACAGCATTTCAATAAGCGGGTTGTCGTCGAACACAACGTATTACTATCGGGTGCGAAATTACCATGATAAAATTGGAAACGCCGTAACACCCGAACAGCAATTTACTATCACAGAACCATCTCCAACGCGATCGCAAAAGCAAAGAGGGTTTTGGCTACTTGGGGGCTTAAGCGGAACGGCAATTTCTACGGTAGTTTCGCAGATCGATCTTTACGATCCCGTAACCGATACATGGTATCCAAACATTGCGAAAGATGCAAGCGGCACGTATGTGCCAGTGAGTTTTGCTTCGGTTACTGCAACGAATGGGAAAATATACGTAATCGGCGGTTTTCGCTCTGATGGCACGGTGAGCAATTCGGTTCAAATTTATGATGTACAAACCAATAGCTGGTCTTCTGGGTCAAGTGCTGGTTTTACAGCACGGGCAAATGTTGGGGAATTTTTATTTAACAATAAGATTTACATTTTAGCAGGAACAACGGGGAATGCTACAGCCGCATGGGCATCATCCGCAGGGAATCAGATATACGATATTGCAAGCAACAGTTGGAGTTCGCCTACAGCCGTAGTGCCTGCCAGCTCTGAGCGATATGGGGTTGTGCTGGAAGGATCGTGCTATTTTATGGGTGGCAGAACAGCTGCAGCAACGCTTACCAATGTAGTTGATGCATTTATTATTTCTCTGACGCAGCTTTCAACTGGCGTTACGGAAGTTGCTCTGCCGTCGAATCGCACCGGACAGGTTGTGGCGCTATTTCGAAAGCAGGGATATCCGGCGATGATGGTCACAGTGGGAGGGTTTTCAGCAATAACTGGTACCACAGGCAATTACGTATTTCAAGGTGCAACAACAAGCACCTCTCTGAATTATGCGGGGTATTTGGTGTATCCATTCGTCGCACCGGCTGCGTGGACAGCTTTTACAAATCAATATCCATTGTCAATTGGCTTCGCCGCGGCAATTGTATCTGGCGATTATTTGTATGTCTTTGGCGGAGCTACATCGCATTCGAGTGGTGGGGTAGCAGCATGCTATAAAATCGATTTGGTTTCGCTTCCTAGTTCAAATTGGAGTTCGGTTGCTGCAATGCCCGTCGCGCGATTTGGCCACGGGGTGGTAAAAGCCTATTAATATTTTTAAGGGGTGACGAGTATGAAACGATTTTCTTATTTGATTGCGTGGGTAATGCTTATCGTTGCGTTAGGATATTCACAAACAAATTCGGTGGATGAGGTAGTTGCACGCGGAGTTGCGAATTACAATTCAGGAAATTTAAAAACTGCGTACGATTTATTCAAGCAGGCAATGAAGATGAATCCCAATCATCCCGAAGCGTCGAAGTGGTTTTGGAAAATGAAAAAAGAACACGATCTAAAAAATTTAACCGATAAGGGATCACCGCTCACCGCGATAGAGCCGCCAAAAGAGGGAGAGCAAAAAACGCTTGCTGCGAAAAGCGAATCGACCGTGTCGCAACTTTCCAAATCAGAAAAAGCGATCGCGAATGAAAATCGAGAGCCAAAAAAAGAGATTGTTGCAGAAAAAGCGATGCCAAAGCGCGAGGTGAGTGAGGTGCAGGAAACAAAAACTGCTCGTGCCGATTTGCGTAAAACTGCTGTGCTTGCTGAGAAAATGAATAGAATCGATGAAAAACTTTCAAAATTGTATGTGGAACTCAAATCTCAGCAAAAAGCTTTGAATGCGGAAGGAAGCCTGAAGGGTTTCTTTCGTTTATCTCCGTTCTCGTTTGTTTTGATTGGGGTGGCGGCAGGTATTTCTTTAGTTTTGATATTAATTCTTTTGTTTTTCCGTTCGCGTATGCGAAAAATTCCGCCACCGCCAGTCCACGTAGATGCGGCAGAAGAAGTGGCTAAGAAAGTCGTAGAGCGATTGGGCTCACGCAGCGATGATGAAAAACTTCTTTTACTCCAGAATGCGAAAAAGCTCATTTCTCAAAATCCTTCAGCGTCTCTCAAGAAGGCGCTCAATTTGCTTGCGTTGGATCAAAATGAGACAATAAGCAAAAAATCGCGCTTGTTGCTCGAGATGATGAAATCCCCAGGTGAAATTTTGCGAGATGAAAACGAAGAAAGCACCACCCTTTTGGAACCGGTTGAAAGATATGCTGAGGGATATTTGCTGTTGTTGCAGTCAAAGTACGAGTGGGATCATTCTCGAAAAGTACGGTTGCTTGCACGCGAAATTGGACTTCGGCTTGGATTGACGAAATTCCAAATGAAAGAACTCGAATTGGCGGCGCTTCTGCAAAACGTTGGTTTTATTCGCATTCCCGATGCCATATTGAATAAAAAGGCGCAGCTTACAAAAGATGAGATGGCGAAGATTCTTATGCACCCACAGTATTCGGCAGAAGTAGCTGAAGTAATGAATCTACCTTCAGCAGTTGTTGAAGGTATTCGCGCTCATCACGAACGATATAATGGAAATGGATATCCAGCGCGGCTATCGGGATTGGCAATTCCGTTATATGCGCGTATAATTGGATTGTGCGACAGCTTTGCTGCATTGACTTCTCGCAAGCCGTTTCGCGAGCAAGCAACTCCTGAGGTTGCATTGGAAGTGTTAAAAAGGGAATCGTATCTTTTTGATCCCGATATTTTTGAAGTTTTTTGTGAAGTTATTAACCTTTTGCATTTCTCGGGTTTAACTGCCCAGGATGCAGTCGTTGTTCAAAGATAAATTGTACAAAATTTTATATAAATGGAAATTCGATATGCCAGCACGGAGACGAAAGCGTTCAAAAGTTCTCACGGTTAGCGGTGGGAAAGGGGGAACGGGCAAAACGTTTATTTCTGTAAATCTTGCAGTAGCGATGGCAAAACGGATAGGGATGAATTCGGCATCAACGTTTTCCGCAAATAAGGTGCTTTTGTTCGATGCTGATTATCATCTTTCCAATGCGCATTTGATGCTGGGAGAGAAGCTTTCGCCATGTTTAGATCGTTTTTTAGAGGATCCTTCTTCGTTGCCGCATTATATTGTGCATACGCAGTATGGCGTCGATCTCATCTCGTTTGGGGGCGATGAAAAGCGAATTAACGAAATCGAAGTGACGGCGAATGAAAAAATATTAAGCGAACTCAATAAGTTGGAAGAACATTACGAATGGATTGTGGTTGACACTGGGGCTGGGCTTAATAAAATAATTATGCGTCAAATTATGTTTTCGGATTACACATTGCTCGTAATAAATCCGGTATCCACTTCATTGCTGGATGCCTACAAGGTCATAAAATTCATGGCATTGGAAAACAAGAGGCGACCCATTGATATTTGCGTAAATATGGCAACGGGATATCAGGAAGCATACCAAGCGTTTAGTAGTCTCGAAAAAACGCTTGCTCAGTTTGGAATTGGAGTGAAAATATTTTTTGCAGGATTTGTGTATAACGATCCAACTCTTTTTCATAAAAGTTTGCGTGAGGGTGTTCCGGCGCTGATGTCCGAAAATTCGAATCACTTTTTATTATCCATGAATTCAATATGGGAACAAGTAGTGAAAAATCCATCGGTAAAGAGCATGGAATCGTTTTTTGAAAAGATATTTTTAGGCGAATGATGGTTTTTTATGGAAGATTTTGCCGGGAAAAACGAAATTGCAATCGACCTTTCGCGCTACGAAGAGATTTCCCATTCATTTTTTGAGAAGCTCAGCGGGGAGAAAATTCTCACGTTTAATATTTACGACCAAAACGAAAACATCATTTTTCACGCTGGTAAATCGATCACCAAAGAAGAAATCGCAGAGAAATCAAAGCAGGGTATTCGGTTTTTCATCCCGCGCATATCTGAAAAAGTTGGCAATTATGATTATGAAATATTTTCGCAGGATAGAATTAAAAGCTTAGCCGAAAATACTGCGGCAACATATGCAAATGTTCGACAAACGGGGACAATGACATACGAACAATACCTTAACACCCACCGCGATATGGTAGAACTTTTAAGCAATCTCAAAAGCGAAGATCGCTATGGAGGAGTGCTTTCCCTTTTGAAAGATATTAGCAATTTTGATTACTATACCTATGTTCACTCGGTGAATGTGGGCCTTTTGGCGATGGTTTACCAGTACAAAACTTCGTACAATGCTGACCGCATTCGAACGATGTCAATTGCGGGGTACTTGCACGATATTGGGAAGCTTCGCATCCCGAAAGAGATTGTCGACAAACCTGGCCCGCTTTCCAAAGAAGAAATGAAGATAATGTTGGAACACACCCGCGAGGGGTATCGAATTTTGGCGGATGTTGAAAAGTATTCCCCACAAAAAAAGATAAGCGATTTAATTAAATACGGGGCACTTTTTCATCATCGGAAATTTGTCATCTATGGATATCCAAATCGCAAGGAGCGCGATGGCGCAAGCAGAGAATTTTATTTCAAACTTCCTGAAGAAGTCCGCATCTTAGGGATTTGCGATATGTACGATGCGCTTACCACTACAACTCCGTGGCGGCAGGGAAATGAGCCCCGCACGGCGCTTCGTTACATCCTTAACACTTCCAACTATTATTTTTCGGTATCGGATGTGCACCTTTTCTTGAAAGCGCTTTCCCTTTCGTTGAACAGAGGTAGGGATTTTTTGGAAGAAGGAAATTTTGTGATGATCGAATCGGGGGGAAGAATTGTGGGAAAAGATCAGCGCACACCGATTTCGTATGAGTTTGCGCGCATCATCGAGATTTTTAGAGGAAGACCACTTACCCCACGGGTGGAAGTGTTTTACGATGCAACGCTTAATAGAAAGAAAAGCCGCATCCAGATAGACCTTCGATCGGACAACTTTCGAAAGATTGTTCGCGTTATTGAAAGCCCGAGGATGAACGCAATGCTTCGAAAACTGTACATGGAAAAGAACTGACAGATGGCATTTGTAATACTAAACGAAGTTCGCGAGCATGATGTTGCATTGCATCGTTCGTTGGATTCTTTTAACGAGCGGTGTGAGATTTTTCGAGACGAGCGGGAATTTTTGCAACGGCTTGGCGGTGGGAATGTGCGAGCAGTGATTGTCGTGATTTATTCAGAATCGCTCGATGGTTTGCTGGTAATTGAGAAAGTACGAAAAATTCATGGAATGGAACAAATACCGGTGGTTGCAATTTCAGTAATAAAACACCCACTTCCGTTTATCGATGCCTACGAACGCGGTGCAGATGAATATTTTACATTTCCGCTTAACGAACAGGAATTTGCTCAAAAAATGCGAAAAGCTTTAAAAATGTAAGTCAACGTAACTTTGTCGAAAGGCTGTATTTTGAACACTTTAATGCGCTTTGCGTTGTGCAAAAGCGATTGGCAGCGAATCGCAAAATCAGTTGAAATAGATAATTTAGTATCGTGCCGAACTTAAAATGTGTTAAAGGGGCAATATGGGGAACTTAGCCATTCCAACCATCTTTTTGTTCATTGTCGCAATTGCACAGATGGGAGAGGTAACAAAGCACCACGTGGTAATCCGACAGGGATTTCAGGGGAACAATAAGTATTTCATTGTATGCAAAGGATTTCCAAAAGCAGGCACAAGCGGTATATCGAAACGCGAAACTGCCAAGGAAGCTGCGCTTTTAAACGCGCAAATGATTGCCAAAGAAATTTTCAACGAAACAGTGGATCCGGTAAGAAATGGCCTTGTAAAAAAATTTGACGTGTTCGATGAGTATGCAATTGTATATTATGTAATCGAGAAAAAGAATTTACGCAAAAGGCTTCGAAAATCGGAGAGTAAAAAGCGTTGAAAAGAACACAAGCGCTTGAGTTGCTAAAAACCTACGTGAAAAACGAAAACATGGTCAAACATTGCGTTGCCACAGAAGCGGTAATGCGCGCGCTTGCAAAAAAATTGGGCGAGGACGAAGAGAGCTGGGCACTGGCAGGGCTTTTGCACGATATCGATGTGGAAATTACCAATTCGGATCTTTCTGTTCATACCAAAGAAGCGGTAAAAATACTTATGGATGCAGGGGTGAGTGAGGAAATAATCGAAGCGATTCGATTGCATAACGAGCAGGCACATCCCGGTGAATCGCGCCACAAAAAATTTCACCATGCGCTTGCCGCTGCAGAAACTCTTACCGGCTTGATTGTGGCCACAACTTTGGTGTATCCCGACAAAAAAATTGCCAGCGTAAAACCATCTTCAGTGATTAAGCGGATGAAGGAAAAGGCATTTGCGCGAGGAGTAAACCGCGATGTCATCATGGAATGCGAAAAGATTGGATTTTCATTGCCAGAGTTTGTTGAACTGGCGCTTGATGCGATGCGCGAAATTTCAAATGAGTTGGGGCTTTGAAAAAAATTACACTTCTTTAAAGAAAAGAAATATTAAATAGATGATAGGAAAGTTTAAAAATTCTGTACAATGGAAGAATAGGCCTTCTTTGTGAGGTGGTAGTATGAGAGGGAGATTGCAATTTTGTGCTCATCATACCGTATGGCGAGTTTTTATTGCAATAGTAAGCATAATAAGCCTTTTGGCGGTAAATGCTCGCTGCCGGGAAGAGTTGTATAATCCCGCAAAAACTGCTTATGAGAGGGCTGATGAAAATAATAAAAACGGCACTGGGAGCATGAGTTATACGATCGCAGCGATTGTCGTTGAGGGGGAAGCGGTAAAAAATACGAAGGTGTTGTTGTGCGATGACAAAATGATTTTTCGTTCCATGCAGGTATATGAGGGTGAATGCAACGGGACCGTGTATCTCGATAAGACCGGATGGGTCTTTGTAACGAAATATGATAACTATGCCTATAAGAATTACGTATATGCCATTCGAGAAGGAATGAATATCGTGTATGACTTTTCTACGTCGTTTCAAGGATTTGCCAATGAAAATGGCTTCCCTGTGTTGATGACGAGTGGCAATAAGTTATATCGATTTGAAGCGTCTCAAAATCCACCCTGGCAATATATGAGGCAAACTGGAACTGTTAATGTGGCTATTTTCGCTTCTTCAAAAAGAGATGGTTCATATATGGTTGAGCAAATTTCGGGTGGAACCTATCAATATCGATTGTACGATCTAAATGGCAATTTAATAATCGCGCGTGATGTTGAGAGTGGATTTTTTCCGATTTTTTATGACCGTGTGGATGCCCAATTTTGGTTAGGGAACTCTTCGAAGTTGTGTGATAATTCGAACACCTACGCTTACAGCGATGGCACTATATTCGATTATGCAATAATGGATGCCACTTCGATTTTTGCAATCGGCACTCACTCCGGCAGTATTAAATTGTTAAAATATCAATCGGATGGATTGGGAAATTCGTCCTTCATGCCGTATAGAGTAAGCTTCAATTCGTCTTTAGGCAAGGCAATGTTGGATATTTACGATAATGATAAATTAGTCATTGGTTTAGCCAGCACTGATCAAAATGAAAATGGATTGTACATATACTCGATTACAACGAATGAAAAGCGACATCTCACGCCGTTACCGGTTTATGGAATTTCAACGATACGCAGGTAAGCGGGAAAAACGACGGGCATTTGCGCTATTAAAAGCTTTATTACTTGGGATTTTGCTTTTGCTTATCGCTTGCAACTGGGCGCGCGATGAGCGCAAGTTACCCCCACGTTCGCAGATTGGGTGGATTTCCGACAATGAGTTTCGCGTACGCGCTGCAGGAGCCGCAAAATATAAGGCAGGCGATCTTTCTGAACGCAAAACTCAGGCTTTGCAAGCGGCGATCCTTATGGCGCACTACATAATTTATGAAGAATTTATTACCACCATCGCGCGCGATGTTGCGCATATTCCCCGAAGTGAAATTAAAAAAAGAGTAACGCAGGAATTGGGGCAGCACATTTCGGCGGGAAAAGTAATTGAAATGGAATACGATGGTGAAGGCAATTGCAAGCTGATTTATGAAATAACAGGTGAAAATATTAAGCAGAAATTGTATTCTGTTCGCAATAGAATGATGATTGAAAATAAATAGCTTTTACAATTTAATTTTCTCTTCAAAATCCTTCGCGGGAAGGGGTTTTGAGAAATAATATCCTTGGAATAAGTCGCAATGGTTTTGTAAAAGAAAAGAAAATTGCTCTTTTGTTTCAACTCCTTCGGCGATTACTTTAAAGCCGAGATTGTGCGACAGATCAATAATCGTCCGCGCGATTGTTGAAGATTTTTTATCGGCAGGAATTTTGTCAATAAACGTTTTGTCAATCTTTAGCGTTTCGATTGGAAAATCGCGCAGTTTTGAAAGGGATGAATATCCAGTGCCGAAATCGTCGATTGAAATAGAAACGCCTAAGTTTTTAAGTTCCCGTAACTTTTCTATGCTTTCGGCTTCGTTTTGGATGATCCCGCTTTCGGTGATTTCCAATTCAAGACATTTTGGGTCAAGGCGAGTATCGCAAAGCACGTGCGCGATGTGCGACACAATGTCGGGTTTGTTAAACTGAACAGCCGAAAGGTTCACCGCGACGCGAACTTTTCGATAGCCCATCGCTTGCCATCGCGCGTTTTGCATGCACGATTCGTACAAAATAAGATTCCCAATCTGTTCAATCATTCCCGTTTTTTCGGCAATGGGTATAAATTCGCTTGGCGAAATCATTCCCCGTTGCGGAGAATTCCATCGCACGAGCGCTTCCATCCCGATTATAAAACCATCTTGGCGAACCTGTGGCTGATAAAACGCGAGGAATTCATTTCGCAATATCGCGTGTCGAAGCTCTTCTTCGATTCGCATTTGTTTCATGATTTCTGCATTGAGCTTTTCATCGTAGAGGCAATACGTGTTTCTCCCTTTTTGTTTTGCTTGATACATTGCCCGTTCTGCATTGCGCATGAGAACGTCTTCGCGAACTCCATCGGTGGGGAAGATGCTTACGCCAATGCTGATGGTAATCATAAACACGTGCCCATCGACAATGAAGGGATCGGCAAAAATTGCATAAGTTTTCTGTACAAGTTCTGCGACTCTTTCAGGAGAACCGATTTCCGAAAATAAAATGATGAATTTATCGCCATCGAGTCGGGCAACGAGGTCATCTTCGCGAAACGATGTTTTAAGCTTTTCTGCGATTTTTTGGAGCAAATGGTCACCTATTGTTGCGCCATGCATTTCGTTGATATTTTTAAATCTATCCAATCCCACGCACATTACTGCGAAAAATTTTCGGCGATCTCTGCGATTTGATTTTATGATTTCGGTTTTTAGCTTATTGATGAACATGTCGCGATTTGGAAGTTTTGTGAGTTGGTCGTAAAAAATATAACTGGTGAGCATTTCTTCGGTTTCTTTGCGGCGGGAAATGTCAATGATGACCATATCGATGTCGTTATTTTCAGCGGGAAGCTTTGCCGATATCTCTGCCCATTTTCTTATGCCGCGTTTTGAAATAAAGCTCGTTTCAAAATTGGATACTGCGCCATCATTTCTTAACCGCTGTAAAAATAAAAAGGCATCGCGTTGATGTTCAAAAAAATCAAAAAAGTTTTGACCTATTATGTCATTTCGATTGCGAAAATCAAAGAAGGAAAAGCCAAGGTCATTTGTCTGTAAAATGCAGTGTGTTTGGGCATCGATTGTGAGCATTGCTACCAATGCGTTATTATAGAGCGTAGAGTATTTTTTTTCTCGTTGTTCCATTGCCTTTTCAGCAATTTTCTTTTCTGTGATATCGCGCGTGTTGAGCAAAATCCCATTAATAAGTGGATTGCATAAAAGGTTCGTAGCGGTAGATTCCAAATATCGCCACTGGCCATTTTTATGTCGATAGCGATATTCAAACCGCGCAATTTCAGAATGATTCAGTTGTGCGCTCTTTTGCAAAATGTTTTCGATATAAGATCGATCGTCTTCGTGAATAAATTCCAATGCATTTGTGCCAATTCTCTCATCTATCTCATAGCCAAGGATGCGCGTGATCGATTGGCTTTCGAACTGGATAATTCCATTCTCATCGATGATGGAAATGATTTCGGAACTGTTTTCTATCATCGTGCGAAATTTTTCGTGGCTTTCTTTTAGATGCTTTTCCGCTTCGAGAATATTGGTAATATCGATTGCAATGCCGCGCAAGCCAACGACAATGTCCGATTCGATCATGGGTGTGGTGTACAAATGAATTGGAATCTGGCGGTGTTTCCCTTGGAAAATGTAGTTTTGGGCTGTATATTTTTTTCCCGCAAGGGTGTTCTGTAACCCGCGAATGGCGCGATCGCGCTGTTCGGGAATAACAATGTTAAGCGCATTAGTGCCGAGAAGCTCTTCGCGCTCATACCCAAGCACTTCGACTGTTCTGTTGTTAACGTAAAGGATGTTTCCTTGGGAATCGAGTTCGAATACGATTTCTGGAAGATGTTCAACTAAATCGCGCAATCGGCGTTCGCTATCAATGAGAGCGTTGATGAAGCGCTTTTTGTCCGTGAGGTCAAAAATCATTCCCCAAAATCCAATTTTTTCGCCTTCTTGGTTTATCATCAATTCAATAGAAGCGGCAATGGATTTCTTTGTTCCATCTTTCGCAATTAATTCCCAGTCGCTGAATTCGTTTGGGTTAGTGGAAGTATATACTTCGTGAAAAAGATTAAAAATTTTCTCTGCAGTTTCTTTACTAAAAAACTTCTTATAGCTTTCGCCAATCATCTCATTGGCAGTATATCCAGTGAGGTTTAATAACGCTTGATTGACATAGACGATTTTTCCTTTCAAGTCTGTTTGGTAGTAACCTTCTCGCATGTTGTCCAGTATTGCCCGGTATTTTTCTTCAGTCTGTACCAAAGCTTCTTGAAGCGATTTTATTTCAGTAATATCTCGACCAACTACTGAGAATTCATATGCACCGTTTGCGTTTTTGTTGAGAATTGAGGACTGCCACATATGAATTCTTCTTCCATCTTTTTTGATGAAGGGCGATTCAAAATATGCACACTTATTACGAGATGTGATCTGATTTTCGAAAAAATGTAGAATGTCGCGGTAAAATTCTTGTGGCACGACATCTTTAAGATTTAATTTTGTAAATTCTTCAAAGCTGTAGCCGAGCTTTTCGATGCCGCATGGATTTATATAGAGAAAATTGCCTTTGTCATTTATTCGGTAAATAATGTCGTTTCCATGTTCCACTACATCGCGATACCATTGTTCGTTTTGGGTGTTGTTTTCGTTGTGGCGCATATCGCCAGCCGTTATTTCTTTCAATGTGCCACGAAACAGGCCTTCTTCATCTTTTGCGATGGAAAGTTCAAAACGGCGTAAAGTTGAATCTGAAGATTGTGGATAATAAATTGTGCACATGATAGGCTTGGTTGATCGTAACACATCATCCGACGGGAACGGTACTTCGGAGAAAAACGTATTTTTAAAAAAATCGAAAATTTCTTTTCCAATTATCTCTTTAGGATCTTTGTGAAATAGTTTTGCAAGCGAGGGGCTCACGTATGTGCACAACCCACGCGAATCGACGTGAAAAAATCCCTCCACGAGGGTGACAGGTGATTTTTGAGAATTTACATCCATTCGTGTTAGGTGAAAAAATAATATTACAGAAAAAATTTTTTGTACTTTTCACCCCTTTAATAAGCTAATAATTGCGGTTACAATCGTCAATAAGATTTTCGCTCGATTAGGCGAAATGGTGCTTGAGTTTTACGAAAAAAATACCGATATATTTGACGGCATTGATCGTTCACGGATGAAAGCGATTATTCAGGGAGGAAGTGTTATGACATTGCAGTATTGCAAAAAATGCCCCTTTTATATGGCGCATTATCGAGATTCGGTCGTCTGTAATTTCCTTTACGATGTTCAAATACGGCATATAGATCAAAACGCGTGCATTGATCGTTGTCCAAAGAGGTAACGAATTTCGTTATTCTTTGCTCGTCGTCGAATCGATGCATTCGCGTCCATGAGCGCACCAGTGCGCACACGTCGAAAGGTGGCGATGGACGGATTGACTACACCGCGGGCAGGGGGCTTTTATTTCATCTGAAAAAATCTCCACATTTTCGCCGCATGATGGGCACTCCACCACGAAAAGCTGTGGAGTTTTGATGTTATTCAATCCCGGGCACGTGGCATGTTTCCAGTTTTCGATTTTTGTATTCATAAAGTGAATTGAAGGTGGTGCGAAATTTTTTTATTTTTATCCCCCAACAGCATCGCTGCGAATCAACATGAGGAACAAAATTAATACGAGTACCGGGCTTACGAATTTTATAAAGAAAGCCCATAGTTCTTTCAGAGAAATGATTTTAGTATCGGGATCGAGTTCGTGAATTGTTTTTTCAAGACCGTATTTCCAGCCGAGGAAGACTGCAATGAGAAATCCACCGATTGGAAGCATGTAATTGGAGGTGAGTTTATCCATAAAATCGAAAAAAGTTAAGGAACTTACTATTCGAAAGTCTTTTAAAAGGTTAAAGGAAAGCGCCGAAGGGATGCCGATTAAAAAAATAACTGTGCCAAAAACAATTACCGCGTTGCGCCGTTTCCATCCAAGTTCATCGATGACGTACGCGGTGATGACTTCTAAAAGCGAAATTCCAGACGTGAGAGCTGCGATAAAAAGCAATATAAAGAAAAGTATGCTAAAGATATATCCATAGGGCATGTTTCCGAACACTACGGGGATGATGTGAAAAATTAGGCCAACCCCCTCTTGTGGCGACATATTCATTGCGAAGACTGCGGGGAATATTGCCAATCCCGCAAGAATGGCAACCATCGTGTCTAAAACGACAATGTAAAAGGCAGAGTTAAGAATTTTTTCATTTGGAGACAAGTAGCTCCCATAGGTGATCATCGCCCCCATCCCAAGACTTAAGCTAAAAAAGGCTTGGCCCATTGCGCTGATTACCGATGTTATGGTAATCTTCGAAAAATCTGGTTTCAGGAAAAATGAAAGTCCGTTAAGGCCGCCTTCCATCATGAGCCCACGCGCGATGAGCGTAAAAAGTATGATGAACAGCAATGGCATGAGAATTTTATTCC
>JAOAAF010000041.1 GCA_026419015.1 Spirochaetota bacterium | reverse complement strand
AAGCCATAGTAGCTTAACCCTGGTGCGACGGAAGATGCAATGGATGACTTTTTCGCTTTGAGAAGAACAATGGGACGTGCATGGGAAACCAAAAGCGTGCGTTCTAGTGCGCTTACCTGAGCATTTTGTTCGATGACGTCGATTGATCCCGCCATGAGCGCAAATGGTTTGAATGGGCGCATTTTCCGCAGACGAAGCGCGCGAACAACCGTGTCGTTCTCTGCGTCACAGACGATACAAAATCCTCCGATTAGCTTTATGGCAATAATTTTGCCATGAACAATTGCGCGAACAACCGAGTGGATTATTTCATCGGTGTGATTGCAAATCAGCTGACCAGTGGCATCGTATAGTTCGAGATGAGGTCCGCACGTCGAACATGCATTCGGTTGGGCATGAAATCGTCGATCGAATGGATTTTTGTATTCAGCGAGGCAACTATGGCAAAGAGGAAATTTTTTCATTGAGGTGTTATGCCGGTCGTATGGAATATCTTCCACAATGCTGAATCGTGGCCCGCAGTTTGTGCACGTGATAAATGGATAATGATAGCGAATGTCACTGGGATTTAAAAGCTCCTGGCGACAATCATCACAAAGAGCGATGTCGGGTGAGACGAATACGTTTCGGGAAGCAGCAGCTACGCTTTCAATAATGCGAAAATCTTCATAGCCTCTACATTCGCCTTCATTTATTTCAATCTTTTTGATGATTGCGAGAGGTGGAGGGGTAGTGCGAAGGTGTTCAATAAATGATTCCACGTTTGGATATTCTCCTTCCACTTCGATATGTACACCATCGGTACTATTGCAGACAATACCGCGCAATTGGTAAGTATTCGCAAGGCGAAATACGAAAGGGCGAAAACCAACCCCTTGTACAATTCCTCGAACGACGATATGTGTGTGACGCTTATCCATTGTTTACTCATCGGTATTTGTGAGTATATCACAAAACGATTTCGATTACAAACGTTTGTGATTGTTTTTTCAATTTTCAAAGATGAAAGAGGCAAATTTTTCTGTCCATAAATTTTAATTGACGCTCAAAGTATTCTCATGCATAGTGTCATCAAATGTTTTTCTGGAAAAAAATTACAACGGAGTAATGGCATGTTCGATATTGTGGATCAAGGAAATGGTGTTTATATAATTAAGATGCGCCTGTCAGAAGTTCATACCTTGGATGTGCCAGAATTAAAAGAAAAACTTCAACAGGCAATACTCAACAAGGGAATAAAGAAAATGGTTATCGATCTTTCGAATGTCAAGATGATAACGAGTTCAGGGATTGGCATTTTTCTCAATATAAATCAAAGCTTGAAATCGAATTTACGCCTTGCTGCACCAAACACCGAAGTTCAAAAAGTCCTTGAGCTTACGAAAGTCACTTCAGTCATAAAAGTGTTCGATACTATTGATGCTGCGTTGAAAAGTTTATAATAATAAACGTGCAGCATCTACAATGTATTTCAGAATGCTTATGGATGCCTTTTTTCAAAAAAGAATAAACGATTGCGAAGAGTGGGCTGTGCGATGATGGATGATGCAAGAATTCGCAAGGCTCGCGAGTTCCCTTTAACTGTTGGTTGAACAAAAATGCCATCCTCCACAAAAAATTTTTTTCCACATTTTACAGGCACTGCAAAAGGATTTTTGAAAACATTAAGCAGCAAAATTTACTTGAAGAGAGAATGTTCCGTGATAGTGTTTATTAATGAAAAGCTGTAAAATTGAATGAATCTTTAATAAATATTATTCAAACACTTACCCGAAGTCGCAAAGATTCTTTTTGATGCAGGTATAACTATGACAAAAATAAAAATAGGTTTAGTGCGATGTGAAAAAACGTGGGCAGAAACTCGTATTTTATTTATTAAAATGTTTTTTGCAGAGAACACGTAAAAATGAAACCCAAAAATTATAGAGAAAGAGTTTTTGAAAAGATTGGTTCAAAAATGAATAGTGGTAGATGAGCTACGTATGATACGCGAAACAAAGAGGCAAAACAATACAAGATCGCTAAAGATTCGTTGGCAGCGGCTTGTTTCCGATGGACAGACGTGTCCGCGATGCAAGGCAACAGAGGAAGAATTGGATAAAGCGATATCAATTCTTAAAAAATCTCTCACTCCGTTGAACATTGAGGTGATCCTAGAAAAGGAAGAACTACCCATAACGGAATTCAAAAAGAATCCTTTGCGGTCGAATCAGATTTGGATTAACGAACGGTTGTTGGAGGAGTGGATTGGAGGTAAATTCGGCCAGAGCCCATGTTGTGATGTCTGTGGCCCTTCGGAATGCAGAACTGTTGAAGCAGATGGAAAGGTTTACGAAGAAATACCGTCAGATTTAATCATTAAAGCTGCCCATCTGGCAGTCGCACGGGAGATTGTGGAAATATCCAATGAGTCATGTTGTCAGAGAGAAACTAAAATAACCAAATCTCGTTGTTGCTAATTAAACGTATTGCGGTACGCATAGTTTTCAAGATCGTTTTTACTCCTCATTAGCCTTTATCGTAAGAGGAGAGTAAATTGTTGGATGTAATCTTTTAAGCTTTGATTTGAATAAAAGAATTTTATAAAGAGATAAAAAAGTTCATCTAATACACCTTGTTTATTTGGTTAAAGTTATTTTTATTTTACCAGCCATTTTGTGGGGCAATCTGCATGATACGGCGATTTGGGAAAGCATTCCTCAATAAGGAAGGCGTCAATATGGACAATTTATCGGATTGTTAGAACTATAACTTATTCGGGGCGAGAGGATTTGAACCTCCGACCCCATGACCCCCAGTCATGTGCGCTAACCGGACTGCGCCACGCCCCGAAGCGGTTGACATTGTATCAAAAGTGACTTTTTGCTGTAAAGAAAAAAGTTGCATTTTTAAGAAAAATATTCTTAAATGCTTGCTTTACAATAAAAGCGCTTAGGGCAGTGGGAACAGTATAATAATGAAAAAAGATGCAAATTATTGGATTAAATCTCTTAATCTTGTACCTCACCCAGAAGGAGGGCATTTTAGGGAAATATATCGTTCGCGCGAAAGCATTGTGCGCTCTGCACTTCCTTCACGTTTTAAAGGCGATAGGTGTTTAGGCACTTCAATTTATTTTCTTTTACAAAAAGGAGAGATTTCTGCATTGCATCGATTGAAATCGGATGAAATATGGTATTATCACTATGGAGCACCGCTTACGGTGTACATAATCCATAATGATTGCTTAATTACTCGTCTTTTGGGATTGCGCGTGCAAGAGGGTGAACAGCCGCAGGTTATCGTGCCAGCGGGAGCATGGTTTGGCGCAACGATTGAAGGAGAAGGAGATTTTACGTTAGTGGGATGTGCTGTTATTCCTGGCTTCGATTATGAAGATTTTGAAATAGCTGATCCCCATCAATTGGTGGCACAATATCCCGCATATCGCGCTATCATAGAAAAGCTTACGAAGAAAGTGCACGTTACTTAAAGATATCGCCAGTTTCCATATACCACAACACAAAGTCAAGATGCGCAAAAGGAATTTTTACTGCATGTGCAAATTCGTGCATTTGTTTTTCAATCGCTAAATATCGTTTTTTGGTGAAAGATGGCGGTATGCGATTGATGCAACCTGCAATGACAAGGTTTTTAAGAATATGGCGATCAAGTATTGCTAAATTTTTCCCAATACCGATGTTTCGTAAAAAGTGGCTTGCTTCTTTCCAACCAAATCCTTTTACCTCTTTGACTAAAAATTCTCGCATCGCGTGAGGCGTGCTATGCAGCTTTAAAGTTTTTTTTATGATAGGTTTTCCGTTGTGTAAAAATTTTTTTTGTGCATTCACGATGTAGTGAGCTTTTTTATGTCGAAAACGAACAATATTAAGGTGTTTAGAAATTTCTTTTTCGCTGCCCTGAAGGATTAGATTTTTGTTCTTTAAGATGGCAATAGCTTTTTCTCCCTGCCGAGCTTTTGTTTGCGGTGTGAGAAGGCAAAAAATTAATTCTTCGAAAATCTCTTGCTCGCTTCCTTTTTCCCAAAGCTTTTGAAACGAAATGATGCGTTCTTCAATTTTATTTTTTATTTCTTCATGGACGGCAACGATGTCCTGACACGCTGCAGCGTTTAGTTTAATTTGCATAACCATTGGTCAGTGAGAAAATTTTCCTCGTACTATTCGTTGTGCCTCTTTATAGAGCCCTTTTCGAGTATAAAGTGCAATGAGATGTTTTTTGGATTCGTGATGGAATGGATTAATTCGGAGTGCTTGGATATAATTGGTAATGGCTTCCGTTTCATTCCCAAGTTTTTCGTGAGCTCTTGCAAGGTAATAGTACACGTTGGCGTTATTGCTTCCGCGCGCTTCGGATTTCTCAAGATATTCAATAGCCTTTTTATAATTCCCTATTTCTACCAATGAACTGCCCATGTAATAGTTTAATTCGGGATCTCTTCCAAGTGGTATCCGTTCGAGAAGGCGAACAATATCGGTAAAGTACCGTTCTTCAAAAAGGATGGAAGTAATATTGCGAAGGGTCATTTCATCGGTTTCTGTTGAGCGTAAAATCGGAAAGAGATATTTTGCACCGTCGATGCGGTTTCCTAGCATAAAAAGCGAAAGTCCTCTGATTTTTTGAAGTTCAATGCTTTGGGGAAAGACAAGCAGCAGCCGTTTTGTCAGTTCTGATGCTTCTGTGTAATTTTGTTTCTCGTATAATTCTGCTGCTTTTCTTTCTGCCGTGTGTGCATCGTATTTTTTCAATTTTATATAATATATATGATAGCCGAGCAAGCGGATGGTGAATCGGAAGTAGATTCCAGCAAGAATTGAACATAAAACAATTAGAAATACAATTGTGCGCCGTATTTTCATGCTTTGCAAAACTCAAGAAATATTATTATTAATATTATTATGCATCGCATAAAATTTAAATCAACTAAAATATTTCTTGCCTCAAATGTTAGCTAATGCATTAAAGCAGAATTTATGAGTGGTGCCCACGAATAAGGATAGTGAGAAGTGCTTTTTGCACATGGAGTCTGTTTTCTGCTTGATCAAATACGATGGAGGCTTCGGAATCCATTACCTCGCTCTCGATTTCTTCTCCTCGATGCGCCGGAAGGCAATGCATGATTTTGCACCCCTGGGCTGCTTGTGATAATAAGTCTTTCGTGATTCTGTATTCGCGGAAGGCAGCAAGCTTATTTTCTTTATCCTTTTCTTGACCCATGCTTACCCATACATCGGTGTAAAGGTAATGGGCATCTTTTGCTGCTTCGCGAGCATCGGTAGTGAGTTCAATATGCCCCCCGTTTTTTTGTGCGAGGATCATTGCTTCCTCTGTTACAAAGTCGGCGGGACGATATTGTTTTGGCGTGGCAACCGCGACATGAGCACCTAAAATGGCCCCGCAAAGCATTAGGCTGTGTGCGACATTATTGCCGTCGCCGATATAGGCAATTTTAATTCCTTTAAAAGTTTTGTTACACTCAAATATCGTAAAGAAATCTGCAAGCGCCTGACAAGGATGATGCGTATCAGTGAGGCCATTTATTACTGGAACTGACGAGTGATGTGCCAGTTCCTCTGCCTTTTCTTGTTCAAAGGTGCGTATCATTATTGCATCGACATAGCGAGAAAGCACCCGCGCGGTGTCTGCAATTGTTTCACCTCTTCCAAGTTGAATATCATCTTTGCTCAAAAACAATGCATGACCACCGAGTTGAAACATACCGACTTCAAACGATACTCGCGTGCGAGTAGAGCTTTTTTCGAATATCATTGCTAAAACCTTTCCTTTGAGAAGGTCGTGTCGCTGCCTGGCTTTATGCATTGCTTTGAGTTTTGCTGTGAATTTGAACAGGGCAAGGATTTCTTTTTGAGTAAGGTCACTTACCGTCAGCAAGTGCTTTGATGCCATGTTTGGTATTTTCATTTTTTCTCCTCCAGAAAGAGCTTTTCGAAAATATCCATCCCCTTTTTGAGCGTTTTCATATCGATTGTAAGCGGTGGCATAATTCGAATAATCCGTTCTGCAGTGCAGTTTATAACAAGACCGTAAGCGAGTGCACGATTGACAAATTCTGTGCCAGGTTCGGTAAGTTCAATGCCGAGGTGTAACCCAAGACCGCGAATTTCTTTTATGATAGAAACGGTTGTTGCTAATTTTTTCAATCTTTCTTTGATGTACTCCCCTTTTTTCTGTATGGAAGTTAAAAAGTTTTTTTTACCAATCACTTTCATTACCGCTACGGCAGCTGCACAGGCAAGGTGGTTTCCCCCAAAGGTGGTACCGTGGCTTCCTTTTTCGAAAAGATGTACTAGATTTTCTCGCGCATGCATTGCGCCAATAGGCACACCTCCACCGAGGCCCTTTGCAAACGTTAGGATATCGGGTTCGATGCCATAATGTTGATATGCGCAAAATTTCCCAGTGCGACCAACTCCTGTTTGTACTTCATCGATAATGAAAAGAATTTTTTTTTCTTTACAAATTTTTGCAATGTTTTGAATAAAAGTTTTATCCGCAATATTTATTCCGCTTTCTCCTTGAATGAGTTCGGTCATCACCGCACACACGTTGTTGTTTCGAGAAAGTTCATTTTTGCACGTTTCAAAGTCATTAAATGGGAGAATAATAAATCCAGGGAGAAGGGGTTCGAATCCTTTTTTAATTTTGTCCTGACCCGTTGCCGACATCGAGCCGTAAGTTCTTCCATGAAACGAACCGGTAAATGTTATGATGTAAAAACAATCGGGAGAAATTGTTTTTCCGAAGCGGCGGGCAAGTTTTATTGCAGCTTCATTTGCTTCAGCACCGCTATTAACAAATAGCGTTTTGCCGGGAAACGTGTGAGCGGAAATTAATCTTGCAGCTTCGATCTGTTCTTTGTTGAGAAAAAAATTTGAAGTGTGAATGACTTTATCGATTTGCGCATGAAGCGCGCGGATAAAAGCGGGGTGCCCATATCCTACAGATGAAACTGCGATTCCTGAAAGAAAATCGATGTATTTTTTGTTGTTTTGATCAACGAGAATTGCATTTTTCCCTTTTGTGAAACACACTGGGAATCGTTCCCCGTAATTTTGAAAAAGGAATTTTTTATCGAGCGATGCAAGAAGTTGCGCTTTGGATTTCGACATATTCCCATCCTTAAAAAGGAAAAAATCGGGCAAACCCCGATTTTTAAAAAAAAATAATGAATCCTTACATATACAATTTCGCGGATGCAATGCGATTTTGTAAAGTGTTTTTAATATCGAATAATGAAAATTTTATAGTTGAAACCCAAGGCCAAAAAGTAATGTAGAGAATTCGAGCGGTTCATCGATATAAGAAATTCTATTTAAAGAAACCCCCGTCCAAAAAACTAATGGCGTTATGCGATATCCTATCATTAACGAACAACGAAGCAAAGGATCTTGCGATTGGATCTCAAATAAAGGCAATGGAGGTCCGCCATTTTGATTGTTCGGAGGATATGTGTGCAATGTCGAAAACATCGATCCAATAGAGATTTCAGCAGAAACAAAGAAGCGATCGACGATCGGATAGCGATACAAAAGACCGCCCGCAAAGCCCGAAACAATTAGCGATGAACTCATGTTTTTTGCGTGAACGATAAAGCGATGATAGCTTGCAGTAAGCGATGCGTTTTGTAAAATCGGGATGGTTTTAAAATAGTTAAAATTTGCCAATTCGTATTGAATTCCAAGAATATAGTAATTGGCATTTTTGTAAATGTCACCCCAACTTTCTTTTATATTCATTGATCCGTGTTCGCCATAAAGGATGAGATTTTCAATGGTTCTATAGATAGGCAAAAATGGAGAAGTTGAAGCGTGTGGGTGATGAATTTCTTCTTTTTTTGCGATGTTTTGTTTGCTCAATTTCTCGAGTTCATCGTTTATCTTGTTTGTTAGCGAGTCGATGAGTTCAAATATGAGGACTCCCAATTCATCGCTTGCGCTACCTACATCGATCAGTCTTTTACTTTCAACATGAAATAGTTGTGAAAAAATGTAGATTTTGTTGTTTTTAATTTCGTATGACCCGGAAATCGTGTAGTGTGCGGCGAGCTCATTGCCCTTGCGCGAGAGGTAAAGGATATGATCTTTATTTTTTTCTCCCGCTTCATCAATCTTAAGGTAGGGAATGGTAACCGCATGGGAGCGTACATCTAGATTTGTTCGATTCTTGATTTCAATTGCGAGGGAATCGGGGATGATGTATGAATAATACGCGAATTCATCTGTTTTGCTTAAATCTTTAAATTTGAATACGATAAGAGTCTCCTTGGAGATATTATTGTTTTCTTTCGCTCTAATTGATATTGGGAATAAAAGCACGCATATAACGAATACAATTTGCATTATACATTTCATTGGTAAATTCTCTCCGCAGACCAATCGCACAAATTTACATTTCCATTAAAATACGAATTTTCCCTCTTGCCGTCAACAGTTTTTGTGTGGGAAAGCTTTAGGTTGAATACTCAGCATTAATTTTTACATACTCGTATGAAATATCTGAGGTCAGAAATTGAAACTCTCCTTTGCCAAGACCAACGTCGATTAATATGAGAACTTCTGGCCCACTCATTGCTTTTTGGATATCATCTCGCGGTACATTTTGAGGTACTCCGTTGCGAAGCACGCAAAGGTTTTCAAAATATATGGAGAGATGTTTTTCGTCTATTTCCGCGCCGGAATATCCCGCGGCGCATGCGATGCGTCCCCAATTTGGATCCATGCCAAATAATGCCGTTTTTACTAAAAGCGAATTCGCCACTGCGCGAGCAATTTTTTGTGCATCTTCGCCAGTGCGGGCGCCAATCACGCGGATGCGGGCAAGCTTAGTTGCTCCTTCGGCATCCTTTATGATTTTTTCCGAAAGTTCAGAGAGCACCGCATGAAGTGCTTCTTCAAAATTTGCTAGATCATTTTGTGGGAGCGTTTGTTCAAAAGCAGGGGAAAGGATTATGGCAGTATCGTTCGTTGACATGTCCCCGTCGATGGTAATCGCATTGAACGTTTTATCGACGTTGCGATAAAATATTTCGTCCAAATCCTTTTTGGCAACAGGAGCATCGGTGAGCAAGAATGCAAGGAGAGTCGCCATGTTTGGGGCAATCATCCCAGCACCTTTGGCAATTCCTGCAATGGTAAACTCGCCGCGCGAGGTGTGAAATCTTTTCGACGTCTCTTTCGGCACGGTGTCGGTTGTCATGATTGCGCGGGCAACGAGATGGCCATTTTCATGAGAAAGAGAGGAAACAAGTTGCGGTATTGCCGAAATTATTTTTTCGCGCGGAAGTTGCACCCCAATTATTCCTGTTGACGCTGCTAACACCGAAGAGGGAGAAATGCCAAGCGCTTCTGCGACCGATTGAGTGATAATTTCCGCATTGCGAAGCCCTTCTTCCCCGGTGCATGCATTTGCGTTTGTCGAATTGATAACGATACCGCGGATTGTATTGTTTATCCGTTGGCGCGATAGCTTTACCGGAGCAGCGCATATCTTGTTCGTGGTAAAGGCGCCTGCTGCAACGCAATCGGAATCAGCAGCGATGAGTGAAAGGTCGAGGCGATTTTCGTATCGAATTCCCGCTGCAACAGCTGAAAATCGAAATCCTCTTACAGCGCTTAATCCTTTTCCGTTATTCATGTAATATCCCCTGCATTCGAGTTTGCACAGTTGGAATCATTGTGAAAAAACTTTAAATATGAAACATCGAAACTGAATTTTTCATCTGATCCGATTTTTCGCTGTACAGTGCAACTAATTGTGCGACTCGATCAGACAGGGCAGCGATCTCCTGAATGGAAGTGTTAATGCGTGATACTGCTTTGAGTATCTCGAGGCTGGTTGCTTTTTGTTCTTCTGTGGCAGCGGCAATTTGAGTGGACATTTCGCTCACGGCACCAACTTCATTCATGACAAGTTCGCTTTTTTGTGCTTGCTCTTCTGCTAAGCGTGCAATTTCGCGGACAAGAGTTGCTGCCTCTTCGATCGTTGCAATCATCTGACCAATTGTGGTGGCGGTGTTGCGGATCAACGCCGCACCGCGTTCGATATCGCTCATGCTATTTTTGATAAGAAGTTCAATTTCTTTGGTGCTTCCTGCAGTTGCGTCGGCAAGCTTTGAAATTTCTTCGGCGACGACTGAAAATCCCCTCCCGTGCTCACCCGCGCGGGCAGCTTCGATGGATGCATTCAACGAGAGAAGATTTATTTGATCAGAAATGTCGTTGATGATAGCGACAATGTCCCCAATTTTTTTTGAACTTTCAGAAATTTGGGCAATGCTTTGGATTGTATCGTCGAGCGCAATTTTTGTTTTTTCTGCTTGTTTTGCAGTTTCGTCGGTTTTGTTGCTGGTGAGATTTGACTTTTCACCCATCGTTTTTATTGCGGAGACTAAATTTTTCATCGCTTCATCCGTTTTCGACGCTGTTTCCGCTTGGCGCCCTGCTGAGTTCGATACGTTCTCAATGCTTGCGGTAAGCTCTTCGTATGCAGAAGAAGTTTCTTCAATTGATGCCGCTTGGTTTTGCGACTCTTCCTGTAACTGTTGACCAATCGTTACAAGAGATTTAGTCGCTTCATCGAGCGATTCTGCTGATTGTGAGATGTTTCTTACGATTTTTCGCAACGTTTGAATCATATTGTTCGTTGCTTCAATCATTTCTTCCACTTCGTTGCGAACGGATTTTTGATACACAATGCATTCCTTGCATTGGGAGAACTTTTCGGCCACATTTTGCACAATTGTGCCATCGCTGCGAAGTGTCCCCTCAATTCGCCAGCATGCACGATTTGGGTTATTGTGTGCGGGGCACTCAATATGCGTGCAGTTTTTTTCTTCAGCGCATTTGACGTAATGCGATTGGGGGATAAATGCTGTTAGATCGCCGTTACTGACTCTCATCGTGATGTCGATTACTTGTCGCAAAGGTTTGGTGAATTTCTGGGCAAAATGATTGCTTAAAAAAGATAATGCAACAAGGGTCACGCCTATTAAAATCATCACGATTACAAAAATTGCATTCACAGATCGCATGATATCGATTTTCGACGCGCTTGCCACAATGTACCAATCCCAGTTGGGAAAGTATGTAAAGACTGCAAGTTTTTTCTGCGCAAGAGTGCCATCTTGCTCAACGTATTCAATTTTGCCATTTTTTTGTTCAATGATTTGTTTTATGTATTCCGCGCCTGTTATGGGGTCCTTTTCGTGTAAAATTGTTTTCCCTTTTTTTGTTGGATGCTCAATGAGCTGACCGAGGGAATTGATGATGAACGCATACCCTTCGTTACCGATTTTTAATTCCCGAATCATGTCGAAAATAACGGTTTTCGGAGCGGGAATTCCAATGCCAATTGCACCAAGAATATTCCCTTTTTTATTTTTTAATGGTTCATACCTTGTTATATACCACTTACTCAAAATTATTGCTCTTCCGCGATATGTTTTGCCTTCTCCAATCGTTCTGCTGACAAGCGATTCAGAAGGAATGTATGAAAAAATAGCTCTTTCACCAGCTTCTTTTTTTTGGTTTGTTGAAATGCGTATGAGTTTATTATTGTAAAACAAAAAAATTGAAGCAATTACACCTTCTTTTGCAATTTTTATTGCGGCATCATCAACTAATGTAAAATTTTTAAACATTGGTTTGTTATGGATTTCTAATATTGGAAGTTCTATTGTTTCTTTTTCTAAGGTATCTTGATTTATGATTGTATGTTTTTCTTTTTTTCCAAGAAGACTACTATTGTTTACATCGCCAACTAAATTAGCAAAAATTGCGAAAGCTCGATCAACTTCTCGTGTTGCATTCGCATCCAATTCTTCGCTTTGCATTTGGCACATGCGGTGGATGTGAGCGATTTGGCTGTTCATTGTATGTTCGGTAAGCGTAAGAATTGCATTGCGCGACAAGAAATACATAATTGCCAGCACAATGAAAAGAGGAATGAGAGAAAGAAGCAATAATATGGAAAAAAATTGCCCCCGCAAGGTTTTAACGAATTTCATTACCTTCATATGATTACCCTGCAATGATTTTTTGTAAGTGTGATTAAGCTTTATATCTCACGTCAATAAAAAATAATATTGAGCGTTTGTTTTTCCACAAAAAATAAAAAGTTGTTTTACTCAAGTATGGTCGATGAAATGCATTTCAAATTTTCAATTGAATTTTATTGTAAAATATTTCACAATTTTTTGACTAATTATTTTTTTCAAAGTTGCGAATGAATTCAATTATTTGCCCAATGAAAATGAAAATTCCCGTTGAAAAAATGACAATGCCTTGCACCAAAGGCAAATCGCGTTTTGCGAGAGCTTGAATTAAAAGCCTGCCCATACCTGGCCAGGCAAAAACCGTTTCTGTCACCACTGCGCCGCCTAAGTATGCCCCGAAATCCAACAGCACAATGGTTATCACGGGAATCGCGATATTTCGCAACGCATGGACAAACACGATGCGCCATTTGCGAATCCCCATCGCTTTTGCAGCTTTAATGTAGTTTGATGAAAGAACTCCCAGAAGTTCATTGCGAACTATCCGAATTGTGAGGGCGAGCGAACGGGAAGCGAGAGCAAATGAGGGCAGGATGACAAAACGAATATCATATCCTTCTTTTCCTGATGGTGGTAACATCTGCAGCGCATGTGAAAATATTAGGGTGAGTATAAGACAGGTGATAAAAATTGGGGTGGAAATAAAAAGCGATGAAATCCAAAGGATTCCATTATCGATTTTGTTTCCTTTATTGAGTGCAGCGAAAATTCCAAAGAATAACCCACCGAATGCGGCGATCAACATTGAAAGCGATGCCAAGTACAATGTGGCGGGGAGCCTTTCCAAAATCAAATTAATTACGGGCATTTCTGTGTGGATTGATTTTCCTAAATCGAATGAAGCAAGGTTTTTTAAGGTCATCGCATAGCGTAAGTAAAAAGGTCGATCGAGCCCAAGCTCCTTGCGAATGAGAGCAATGTCATTTGCGCTTGCATAATCGCCTGCCATCATCATCGCAGGATCACCTGGAATAAAGAATATGAGCACTTGAATAATTAAAATTGCTACTGCAAAAGCAACGATGAAAAAAACAATATGTTTAATAAAAGCGCACATGGGGAAGAGGTGAATCGTCATTGCATGCTTGTCAATGAGAAAAGAAAATGATAAAATAACGAAATTAAAATGCCGATGAAGAAATTGAAATTTTTTTGGAGGCAAACAATGAAGTGCGCTCGTTGTGGACGACAATTAAATCAACTTAACCATTATTACATTCCATCCCCCAATGGCAGGGAAGGGCGACGTCTGTGCATTGCATGTGCCAAAGAAGAAAACATTATCACACTTATCTGAAGCGCTTTTACTTATAATAGTTTTGTCCTTTTCAATGTTTCTATTGTCATGGGCATTCCTGCCGCTGTGCACTCTGCGTTATGTTAATGTGCTATATCGGTCAGGTGCTTTTTAAAGAATTTTTACATCGCAAAAAATAAAAAAATTGCTTGACATTTTTCTAAAATATAAATACTGATATGTCAGTTTTAGTTTTTGGAGGTTTAGCAGATGAAAAGAAAAATTTTGTTGTGTTTATGCGGTGCGCTTTTTCTCTCGGCAAGTGCTGGTTTTGCGGCAGGCGTAAATCCACCCTGCAAAACGAAGTATCCAATCGTTCTTGTGCACGGTGCATTCTTTAAAGATGAAAATCTTCTGGGAATCAACTATTGGTGGGGAATTCCAGAAGCGTTGGAAGAAGAAGGAGCAATTGTATATGTAACGCAGCAGGATACGTTTAATGGGGTCGAAGAGCGCGCGCGCCAAATCGCTCGGGAATTGGCTGAACTTTTCGCAGTTCATCCCGAGTGGCGCAAGGTTAATCTCATCGCGCATTCCCAAGGTCCGTTAGATTGCCGTTTTTTAATTACGAATCTTACTATACCAGGAAGAGGGGCAGCTCGCAATTGTGTGGCAAGCCTTACCAGTATTAGCGGGACGCATCGCGGTTCTGAAATGGCGGAGTTGTTGTGGAAATTGTACAAAGGGATACCCGTACTTGGTCCTGCGTTTGGAACGCTCATTGCAGAAGCAGTGAATGCATTCGCAAGCGTGTTTTATTATAACGAGGAAGATCAAAATTCTCTCAAGCTGTTATATAATCTAACACCAGAATTTGTTATAAACACTTTCAATCCAAATACCCCAAACGTGCCGGGTGTATATTACCAATCGTGGGCTGGAAAAGTGAAATATATAAGTCCATGGCATGCGGATGATTTAATTGTTGGTCCTTTGTGGACGATCATGAAACTTATGGGAGCAGGAGATAATGATTGCTTGGTATCGGTAGAAAGTGCAAAATGGGGACGTTTTCGGGGAGTAATTACGGGTACCGATGATGGGGTGAATCACTTCAATGAGATTAATCACTTTTTTGGAGTTACCCCTGGATGGGATGCTGAAGCATTTTATGTAGAGGTTGTGGCAGAATTGAAAAAGATGGGCTATTAGCGGCGGTGAAAATAGCCCCATAAGGGTGCAACTGCTTTTTGTGCATCGATGACAATAATAGCATTTTTTTGTTGCACGATGTCTTTTTCGTACTTTTTGTAAAGCCCACGGGAAATCAATTGGCTTTAAGTGGGCTTTTGTGTGTGTTATTGCAAATAATTTGCAAAAATTTGGAATAATATATATAATTGTAATATTTACGCGATGTTCCGTTATTGCTTCTATTGTGTTTGTTGCAAAAATGATACATGCTATATCAAAATTTCTACATTACGCGTTATAAAATTGCATCGCCATAGTGAATTTCTAAATAATTTCGATATTTTAACTAATAAATATTAACAGACTTACAAGTTATCTCGATTTCTTAATGTTTGTATGTGAATATAAATAAAATATTGTATATTTATTTTCGAATTTTCCAGCGAATAACTTATAAAAATTATTTCTATTTATATTTTTTATTAAATTTGGCATGATATTTGCTTAATAATTTCGCAACTATTTTCGCAAAATTTATGGATGAAACTAACCTGAACGAAGTTATAAGGAGGTAATATAATGAAAACCTGTAAGGATTGCATCAATAGGGAAATTTGTGGGCGCAACAATGCGGTTAATTGTGAGCATTACGATATTCCGCTTACCAGAAGTGAAATTTTAATGATGCTTGGAAATATAAAGAATGAAAATCCCGCTGTCATTCCATCGGTTCTCGATGCGGTAAAAAGAACATATCGAATAAATCTTGCGTACTAATCAAATAAACCAAGAAATTAGCAAGGGGTAATAAAGGGTGCTCGCCTTCAGGTAAAGTCGAGCACCTTTATTTAGGAATTTAGTGGGGAAATTAATTTTCTTGAAGCATTTTTTGCGACAGGCTTAATTTCGTTTTGTGAAATTTGCAAATTTCTTTGTGTTATCGTTTGTGTTGGTTTTACATTCGTATTGTTAGAAAATATAAACGTTTTCCGATGAAGTGATATAGCGCGGCAAGATCGCGTTTTTTTACCTATGCAAAAGCATTAAAATTCTATCACAGGATTTAGCGGAAGTTCTGGATAGATTTGCCCATGTGCGCTCGGCATGGAATTGTACACCCAGTCGATATCAATCGTTCCACACAAAAAGCCTCTTGCGCGGGAAAGACCATTATATTTGCCCCGAACCAGTACGCTTTCCATTTGCATGGAAATGCAAAACACTGCAACTGTTGTATTTTCTGGAATATCTTTGATTTTTTCAAAAAATGCGCCTGCATGAAATGCAATTCTTCCCCTATCTGCGGCTTGCGCTTGGAAAAGGGGTACGATTGTGGGAAAACCGTCAGCGTCGATATATGCAAGGAATGAGAGTGAATTGAGCTGATTAAAAAGGCGTTGTGCGAAAGGCTTTAAAGCAGGTGTTTCTGCCTTCGCGCGCATTGCACCTTTTGCAATCTTTGTGTAAAGCGTTGATGTTACAATCGATCCCATAGGAATTTTCGTACCGCCTTCAATTGCGATAAGGTCGCAGTAGTGCACTGTGTTTATTCCAAAGTAGGCGTTGTAGCGAAACATCGGTTGTGCGTTGTAAATTTCGTATTCTTTCCCTTCGTGCGCTTTATGCGTCCATTTTGCCTTTCCAGTCCAAAGCTTTTTGTCGAGTGTAAGAATTGCAAATCCGATAAAATGATTTTTTTCCATATTTTCTTTGCTCCATCCTTTGCAAAATTCGCCAATAGTAAGATGGGTTGCGTCAATTCCCATAATGGAAGTAAGGAGGGTTATATGCGGCATGCCATCTCGTATTGTGGCTACAATTCCTATTTTTTCTGATGGAGCGAAAGCGTTGAGTTCTTGTTCGCTTAGTGATGTTCTTTTCATTGTTGTCCCCCTCTTGCAATGTTAAATGTTCTTACGGCAATCGAGTCTTTAATTGTGCATCGGGTTTTAAGGAATTCTCTTTAACGGTTTTGCGAGAATCCCGAATATTACGCTTTTGGACTCTTTACAAAGTGATAAACAGTATTGGGAATTCACATTGCTAACAGCTCCGAATTTGTCTTGTTGTATCGTGCGAAACGATAAAGCGATGTTCTAAGTTTTCATCTTCTAAACGAGTGGTACCGCTCCATTGCACAATCGTCGGTCCTACTCCGCTTTCGCGCGCAATTGTAACAAAATATTCCATTTCTTTTTTCGTAAGAAGTGGCGTGTGGTGGTATTCCCACTGAATCCCAAGCCTGGTATATTTATCTCGGCAGAGATTGTTAAATGCACATAAATCCCATCGGTCAACGCTGTTGTGCAAATATTGTGCGATGAATTTCCCAATTCCCTGAATGTTTTCTTTTGTTGCAGTTGCGCCGGGAATAATTGGAGTGCGAATCCACATTGATGGTGCAGGAACGTGGGTTTGTATGTAATTGGAAATGAATTTTACATTTTCCAAAATTTGACCATTATCGCTCCCGGTGAATTTTTTATGCTTTTGCGAATCGATCTCCTTTATATCGTAAAGCACCAAGTCCACAAGCGGAAGGAGCTTTTCAATTACGCGGAGTGGTACTTTCCCAGATGTGTCGATTGCACAATGGATGTTTTGTTTTCGAAGAAGGGAGAAGACTTCTGCGCAAAATTCGTGTTGCAGCGCAGCTTCTCCTCCCGAGAGGGTGATTCCTCCGTTTGATTGCTTAAAATAAACAGCATCTTTTTGCAATTCTTTCGCCAAAGCTTCAGCGGTCCATTCGCGGCCAAGTATTTCAAGTGCACCGGAAGGACATTCGTGCGCGCAAGTACCGCACGCAACGCATCGAGTGCGATCAATTTTTATTCCGCTTTCGGTCATCGAGAGAGCGCTGTGGGGGCATATTTCAATGCAGCTTTTACATCCAATGCACGAAACCGAAATCCATTGTAGCTCGCTTTTCGCGCGTATGCTTTCGGGATTGTGACACCAACGGCATTGCAGAGAGCAACCCTTTAAAAATACGGTGGTGCGAATGCCTGGACCATCTTCAGTGGACATTCGCTGAATCTCGAGAACGTTTCCTACTATGCGGTTTTGGCTTTTCATCGATTTCTTGCCTTAAAATTTGCTATGCGAAAGCCGAGCGATAACTTCATCTTGCAATTCTTTGCCCACAGTGACAAAATATGCATTGTATCCGGTAATCCGAACTAAGAGATGACGGTAATTTTGTGGATGTTTCTGTGCATCGCGCAGCATGTGTGGATCGAGCATGTTGATTTGTAGCGCGGTGCCCCCGTTTTCAGCATAACCGCGTAAAAAAGCCTTAAATTTTGCTCGATGTTCAGAATCTTTTAAAATTGATGGGTTAAATGTGATCGTGTGGCTTGCGCCGTTTGGCAAAAGATTAATATAATCTTCCCAATAGCCATTGCCATCTTTTGCTTTACCGCCCAACGCCTTCCCAACCGAATTCGCATTGGCAGTCGGTCCATTGATGTCTGCACCGTTGGAGGGACAGATGGCATTGGAAAGGAATTGTCCCCGCATTCTGCCATCGGCACTTGCTGCCATGATATATCCATCTCCTGCCCAATAATTCCACGACAGCATTCCGGGGCGAAATTGTCTGCCTGTTGATTTTGTTTTGTGTTTCCATGTTTCGTTGCACCACAATTCCATTACGCGTTGTGCCATTGCATCAGCTTCATCGTCGTCGCGACCATACTTTAAAGCTCGGTTTTTCGCACGTGCTTGGAGCATCTCATAGCCGTGCCAGTTGTTTTTCAATGCATCAATGAGTTCCTGCATTGTACAGGCTTTCGTGTCGAACACAAGATATTTTATTGCGAGCAGTGAGTCGACAGTAGTAGCAAACGTCACCGCTTCGAGCGTGGTGAAATTGATTTGCGCACCACCCTGGGTAATGTCGCGCGCATTTTCGGCACAACCTCTCACCATACACGAAAGGTAAGGAGTTGGGAAAAACTTTGCGCGTATTGATTCAGACATTTCGTACAAATCGACGCATTTTTTCACGATGTATGCAGTTTGTTTTGCATACGCGTTCCAGAATTCTTCAAAGGTTTTAAATTTCGTTGCATTACCGGTATTTGGCCCGTCGCGGCGCACTTTTTCGGTTTTTCCTGTTATTGGATTGTAAAATGGAAGTAAATCTTTCCCTCCTGTAAGAGCGAGTTCCACCGCTTTAAGCAAATTGAGATTGTTATCGACAGTGCCAGAGCGATCGTTTCCTACCATGGTATTCTCCAAGCATCCAACAGGAGCATAGTCATGCACATTGTCGGGATTGATGAACTTTTGAAGACCAGCCTTTTCGGCTTCAAGAAGCAAGCCCGCCATAGAACGCTCGTCAAAATTTAACAAAAATGGTGCTCCTTGGCTCGATGAAATCATATCAACAATTTTATCGAGCAATGCATCCGGCGAGTTTCTGTGCAAGCGTACATTTGGTTTCGGTTCAAGGATTGGCGACATTTCGTCGATCACTTCAAGAATAGCATGCGTAAGATCGTTGGTCATATCCTTGCCGTCTTTGCCTAATCCAGAAAGCGTGAGCAGTTGGCCAAAACCCGCTGTGATTCCCTGATTGCCGGTTGTAATCATGGCATCGTATGCTGTATTGCAGTGAATCCAAAAACATTTAAGAATTTCTTTGGCAAATTCTCTGTCCATTCCTTCGTTAAGCGATTTCACATAGTAGGGAAATAAATACTGATCTATTCTCCCAAATGATACCCCGGGGCCTGGGTAATTTTCATCGGTCATCACCAGCATGTGATTGATCCAAAGAGCTTGAACCGCTTCCCAAAAGTTTCGCGCACCTTCCCACGGTACATGGGAAAGATTTTCTGCCATCTTTGAAAGTTCCCATTTTCTTTGTAGATCCTTTTCGTTTTCTGCCATTTTTTTTAAGATTTCGACATATTTGCGCGCAAGATCGCGGGCCATGGTGGAAGCAGTAATCATCGCACGCAATTGTGATCCCTTTTTTCCCTCTTTATCTTTTTTGGAAAGTTTGTTATAAAACTCGATGAGTTCAGCGTGAATACCTTTCCACCCAATTTTTAAAAGCCGTTCGTGGTCGGGAATGAGATGTCCGCTCGTTGCGCCTGCATTGCCGTAGCCATGGTCATGAAACCACTTTACCGCCGCGCGCACACCTTTTTTCCCTTTCACACGCCTATTCCATTCGGCAGCCTCCTTTTCGGTAAAGCACATCGATGTTTGGACATTAAAGCGTGCCCCAGCAAGCAAATCGCCTGGGAGAATTTCTTTTGGTACATGATTGACGATGACTTCTTTTACAAACCATGCGCGGCGTTCAGCGAGACTCCATTTCCAAAAATCGGGGTGTAGTGGGATGGTGCGCGCTGCTTGTAAGTATGATCCGCTCAGCGCTGAAAAGAGCGGGAAAGTTTCCGGCACAATGTAATACGTTAATTCGTTAAATACTATATCCCATGGCATGCCAGTTGTCCAGCACGTGTAGCTGTTGTTCCATGCGCGTTCATTGCCCTTGAAATAGTAATCGCGCAACCATTGTATACGAGGTGAAAGGCCTTTCGGTTGTTTTATGGCATATGTCGCGGGTGCACTGCTTTTCATTTTTCGTTCCTCCTTTTGGCAGGCACATCTTTGCCTGTATTGATATATTTTCGTAGATGGAATTCTCCATGGGTAAGCATGGATTTCATAATTGCTTTCGCTGCAGTGGCATTTTTCTTTTCGATTGCCACGTTTAGCTCGCGATGGAATTGATGGACTTTTCTCGCTTCCGAAGTGTGTTTGAAAAATAGTCCGGAAAGGTTTGTATAAACTGGTTTAAACGAATTCATGAGCAATGGATATACCATATTGTCTGTCGCAATGGCGATGTGCAAGTGATATTCAAAATCGAGCTCGGTGATTTTCTCATAATCGGTTTCGCGTGTTAAAAACTCTTCTTTGTTTATTTTTTGTAATATTTCAAGCTGCTCTTTTGTTCGGTTAATTGCTGCGAGGCGAGCAAATTCAATTTCCATAAACATCCGCAGTTGCAAAATGCTTTGCAAAAGCTTAGGATCGAGTTCCCCTTTGTGATAGTTGAGAAGCGAAATGAGAAGCGAAATGGAACCTTGCGTGCGAAAATCGTTAATAATAGTACCCACGCGTGGCTTTAATGTCACAAGCCCGCGCGAGGCTAACTCGACCATTCCCTCGTGTACTACTGGACGGCTTACCCCAAGTTTTTTTGCCAATTCCCTTTCTGAAGGAAGTTTCTGACCAATTGTCAGTTTTCCAGACAAAATGAGTTCTTCAAATCGCTGAACGAATTGTTCCTTGAGGCTACTGTTTTTTAGCGGGGTAAGCAAATCGAGCATCGCGCGCATTCCGGTTGCTGGTATTACCAGCAGCCAACTTAGCCCATGTTTTTATTTTGTCAACTCCTTTTTAACGTTTCCATTACTGTTATGTGTAACAAAACTGTGCGTGTGGTAACTAATTGGTTAAATCATCATTTTCCCCTTGCAAACATATTCCAGTTTTTTTATATGTCCCATGAGTGGGTGTTCTTATTTGATTATATGGAGGAGTTTTTTCATGGATTATGCAGAGATAGAAAAAATAACCGCAAAGGTTCGCGAATCGAACAGTTTTGTGGCATTGCTAAAAAATGAAATTTCAAAGGTTGTTGTAGGACAAGTCGCACTGCTTGAGCGAATGATCATCGCATTTCTCTCTGGTGGTCATATTTTGCTGGAAGGGGTTCCGGGATTGGCAAAGACCCTTTTGGTGAGGGCATTTGCAAAATCGATTAACACTGCGTTTAGTCGAATTCAGTTTACCCCTGATTTGCTTCCAGCAGACTTAATTGGAACACGCATATATAATCCGAAGGATCTCGATTTTTTTACCCGCAAAGGTCCGATCTTTACCAATATCCTTCTTGCTGATGAGATCAATAGAGCACCAGCGAAAGTACAATCGGCTTTATTGCAAGCGATGGAGGAGCGTGCGGTGACCATAGGAGAAGAGACATATGCGCTTCCGAAGCCTTTCATGGTACTGGCAACAGAAAATCCCATTGAACAAGAGGGGACATATCCGTTACCTGAGGCGCAAATTGATCGATTTATGATGAAGTGCCTCGTGACGTATCCCGCCCGCGATGAGGAACGTGAGATTTTGCTTCGTTTTGGCGAAATTAATGTTGAACGAATTAATCCAGTGGTGAATCCCGAAGAAGCGCTTTCCCTTGCACCGCTTATCGATTCGATTTATATGAGTGAAAAGCTTGTGGATTACATCATTAACATCGTAAATGCAACGCGTTCCCCACAAAACGACCAGTTAAAGCGCTACATCGACTATGGTGCAAGCCCGCGCGCATCGATTGCGCTTATGAAAGCTGCACGAGGAATCGCATTTCTGCGAGGGAGAGGATTCACCAATCCCGATGATGTAAAAGAAATCGCGTACGATGTCTTACGACATCGCATCATACTTTCTTACGAGGCAGAAGCCGATGGGAAAACAGCCGACGATGTGGTGCGCATGATTCTCGAGAGCGTTGAGGTGCCATAAGTGATATCACCAAGCCTTTCATTATTAAAGAAAATAAAAATTCGCACGCATCGCAAAATGAATACAATTTTTTCTGGAGAATATCGCACAGCATTCAAAGGGCTTGGGCTCGCATTCGAAAGCGTGCGCGAATACCAATACGGTGACGATGTCCGCAGCATTGACTGGAATGTCTCGGCGCGGATGAATCATCTGTATGTAAAGCAATACACTGAAGAGCGCGAGCTATCTGTAGTACTGATGGTGGACATGTCCGCGTCGGTTGATTTTGGCACCGCAAAAAGCAAACGGGAACTTATTTTTGAGATCGCGGCGCTGTTTCTTTACTTAGCACAGCTTAACAACGATAGAATTACCGTCCTTCTTTTTACCGATCGTGTGGAAAAATTTATTCGCCCAAGAAAAGGCGACAAGTATGTATTAAGCATTTTGGATACAATGACGCGGTTAAAACCCGTTGGGCGGGGAACAAATATTGCAAGCGCAGTGGATTTTCTGCTTCGGGTGATGAAAAAACGGAGTGTTGTCTTTTTAATTTCCGATTTTTTGGATGAGGGATTTGAACTAAAGTTAAAACGGCTAATGCAAAAGCACGATCTTATTCCTGTGATTGTATCCGATCCAATGGAGCAGGAGATGAACATGTTTGGATTAGCGGAATTCGTCGATCTGGAAACGGGAGAATCGTTTCTATCTGAAGCTCTTCCCGAAAACGCTGGAGTGACGCGTTTGCGGGAAATCGATAGCATACGCATAAGTACCGCCGAGCCTTTCGAACATGCAATTCTTCGCTATTTTGAAAAACGGAATCGCGCGATGCGGCGCATGTAAAGTGGATGAAATGAAAGCGAGAAAATTCTTACATTTAGTAATTTTTGTACTCGTTGCGCATGCATTGTTAGCTGACGATACAAACATAGGCCATCCTGAAATTCGAGCAAGCTGTTCAATCCAAAAAACCACCATTGGGGTTCCTTTTGAGTATCGTGTGGTGATTGCGGGGAAAGGCGTCGATGTAAAAGTTCGCATGCCCGATAAGCGAGTAGTCTATCCCGATGCCACGAAAACAATAAAAAGCGATCACAAAATGAAAGATGATAGTGCGCAACCAGATAGCAATGCTCTCAAAGTACCGCTGTATGTCATAAAAAATGCCCGTAAGGAAGAATCGAAAAGCGGCGATGTGGTACAGCTTTCGATAGTGATTGAAATTGCGTATTTTCATCCGGGAAAACACCGGTTGCCAGAGGTTGAACTTTTCGATTCGGAAAATGTGAAAATTGGATATCGGATTCCAGAAATTGAAATTGAAAGCGTAAATCCACAGGGCGAATTTCACGAAATTGAACCGCCGCTTGCACTTTCGGGGAATTGGTGGAGGGTAGTGTGGCTTATTCTGGGAATATGTGCCGTGGGCGCAGTGGGATATTTTTTCGCACGATGGTGGAATGCGCGAAAAGCTCACTCGCAACGCGTTTTTCAAACTCCACCAATCGAAATCTTTTTGGAGGAGGCAGGGAAACTCGCCCGCAAAAAACATATCGAAGAGGGCCGAGTGCGCGAGTACGTGTTTGAAATGTCGGCAATTTTTCGCCGCTTTCTTGTGCATCAATGGCAAATTGACGCGATGGACATGACAGTGACGGAAATTCGCAAGGCACTTCAAAACGTATTACCCCGTCCAATGTTTAAGAAAAACGAAAGCGACATCGATGCCGTCCTTAATTTGTGGGATTTAGCGAAATTTGCAGAGTTTTCTCCATCGCAGGAAACCCTGAAAGATAATTTTGAAATTACTGTGCGCGTTGCAAAAAATCTTGCAGGGGCGGGAAGCAATGTGGTGGCTTGATTTTAAAAACCAGTATTTTTTGTTGCTTCTCATTCCCTGGGCTGGAGTATGCGCATGGTATATTTTCGGAAAACGATTTCAATGTGAAAGCGCAATTGCAGTATCGTCGAAAAAAATCGTTTTTCAAAGAAGTTCTTTTCGAGAACGAACATATCGATTTTTGCCCGCACTTCGAATGATTGCAGTTCTATTGCTCATCATTGCGCTTGCACGTCCTGGGAAAGGAGTGGAATTTAGCAGCATAAGGCAGCCTGGCATCGACATTATGATTGCGCTTGATGTGTCGCCATCTATGAGCTCGCAAGATTTTCAGCCAAAAAATCGATTGGAAGTAGCAAAAAAAGTGGTGAGCGATTTTATTGAACTGCGAAAACACGACCGAATGGGCCTTGTTATTTTTTCTGGAGAAGCATATTTTCAGTGTCCGCTTACTTTAGAAACTGAGATGCTTAAAGACATCATCGCAGATGTGGATTTCGATTCTGCCGATAAGGAAGGAACTGCGATTGGCGAAGGCGTTGCCCTTGCGGCGGCGCGTATGGCCGATAGTCCCGCAAAAAGCAAAGTAATTTTGCTACTTACCGATGGAATGAATAACCGCGGTGTAATTGATCCCGAAACAGCAGCTAAGATGTGTGCTCAGCTTGGCATAAAAATTTATGCGGTTGGAATTGGGAAGAAACAAATTCGCGTACCGCTTTTTTCGCGTATTAAAGTTTTTCAAGATCATTACGATCCTGAATCGCTGCAAAAAATGGCGGAAATAACCGGTGGAAAATTTTACAGTGCCGAATCCGGGCATATTTTGTGGCAAAATATTAAGGACATCGATCGCCTTGAAAAAAGCGAGTTTGAAGTTCGTCGCTTTTATGAGTTTTACGATAAATTTCAAATATTTCTTTTTGCGGCGTTTGGATTCTTTTTAATTGAAGTATTGCTTCGTAGCGTTGTATATCGGAAGGTGC
>JAOAAF010000040.1 GCA_026419015.1 Spirochaetota bacterium | reverse complement strand
TGAAGTGGGCAAGTACGTAAAGAAGTATTTTCGCGGGAGGGATGATATTCCAACAGAGCATAGAATTAGAATGCTTCGCTTAATTGAAAATCTCACAATGGGAACTGCAGCGGTTGGATATCTTACCGAATCGATGCACGGTGCGGGTTCTCCGCAGGCACAGCGAATTATGATCTCTCGCTTGGTAGAAATGAAAGAAAAGCAGAAAGTAGCAAAGAAACTTGCCGGAATAATTGGTGAAGAGTAGCGCCTTACCGTATTATTTCATTGATGAGTTTCCCAAGCGTCTGATCGTGGGCGTGAATTGTCTTTTGATTCGCTTCATAGCTTCGATGGACTTCAATCATATCGACCATTTCGCGGACAACGTTGACATTTGATTTTTCCAAAAATCCCTGACGCACCGAAAATTGCGTTGCGGGGAGGGCAGGCCCAGATTCGGGCGTTTCTCGGTACATTGAATTTCCTTCTTTCTTGATTTCGCGGATGTTTTCAAAATCAACAATCCGGAGGCGATCGAGAACAACCGGGTTTTCCCACGCATTGTCTGTCATGCCAACGACATCGCGGGGCTCAAGCGAAATGGCATTGTTTACTAGTATTTCGCCGCGTTCGTTTATCATAAAGTTGTTGTGCTGCAATCGGATAATCCCATTTTCGCCTAACACGGGATTTCCATTATGAGTCACAAGAATTCCATCTTGATTTACTGTGAAAGCGCCGTTACGCGTGTATCGTTCGCCGCGTTCGGTAAGGACTACAAAAAAGCCACGCCCTTCGAGAGCTAAATCGAGGGGATTTTCGGTCCGTTGAAGTGCTCCTTGTTCAAAGAGCGTATAGACTTCGTTGACTTCCACCCCGGTGCCCATTTTCCCAACGATTGGCATGGTATCGTACGACCCCGCTGGAGTTATTCCAAGGCCGTCGTCGCTAATGCGGCGGATGAGCATATCCGGAAATGCCTTAAAAATTGCAATGTCCCTTTTATACGCAGTCTGATCTGCATTTGCAAGATTGTTAGCTATTGCATCCAGCCGAGCTTCTTGCGCAATCATCCCGCATGCGCCTGTGTAAATTCCCCTAAGCATTTAATAACCTCCTCCTTTTTCTCTTTTAATATCGGCACCAAGTGAAGATAACTTTTCCGATAATTTTTCATATCCTCGATCGGAGTGATATATTCGGCGAATTTCCGTAGTCCCTTTTGCAGCAAGCGCGGCAAGTACTAAAGAGGCCCCAGCGCGAAGATCGGACATCATTACTGGAGCGGCGGAGAGCTGTGTCCCCCCATGAACGATTGCCATATTGCCTTCGACTTCGATTTTAGCACCCATTCGCCGAAGTTCGCCAACGTGTGTGAACCGATTTTCGAAAATTGTTTCATTAACCACGCTTATGCCTGGAAGCGTCGTCATAAGCGCCATGATGGGTGCTTGTAAATCGGTTGGGAACCCAGGATACGGAAGTGTTTTCACATATATCCCTCGAAGCTTTTTTCCTGGTAGTACGCGGATCCAATCCTTCCCTCGTCTAATTTGGAAGCCGATTTCTGAAAGTGCACTGCATAGCGCGCTTACATGTTCTGAAATGACATTGGTAACGGTGACATCTCCTCGAGTGATTGCTCCCGCGAGGAGATATGTTCCCGCTTCGATGCGATCGGGCATGATTGTGTAATGGATGGGGTTAAGTTTTTTTACCCCTTGAATGATAATTTTTTCACTCCCCGCTCCTTCAATTTTTGCTCCCATTTTCATGAGGAAATTGGCACAATCCACCACATCCGGCTCCATGGCACAGTTTTCCAATATCGTTTCACCATCTGCCATTACCGCCGCCATCATGATGTTGATCGTAGCGCCGACGGAAACCTTTCGCATAATGAATCGAGTGCCCTTTAATTTTTTTGCTTTTGCGATTACATATCCTCGTTCGATTCCAATTTCGGCGCCAAGCGATTCAAAGCCAGCGAGGTGGATATCGATTGGACGCTCGCCAATTGCACATCCTCCTGGTAAAGAGACATCGGCAAATCCAAGCCGAGCGAGCATTGGTCCCATTACGTATACTGAAGCGCGCATTGTCTTTACAAGTTCGTAAGGGATTTCTGCCTTTTTTATTTTATTTGTTTTTATTTTTAAAATATTTTTTTCTGCATCGTATTCAGTTTCTGCACCGAGGCATTCGATGACCTTTAGCATTGTAAAGACATCTTTCAGATTTGGCACATTGCAGAGCACTGTTTCGCCATCAGCAAGAAGGCTTGCAACAATTATGGGAAGCGCAGCGTTTTTGGCGCCGGAGATTTTAACTTCGCCTTTGAGTTTTTTCCCGCCAGTAATCTTGTAATAATCCATGAAACGATCCTTAAAAATGCATTTAACTAATACGGTTTTCTTTCACGGGAGAATACGATTAGATGTCAAATAGAAAAAAGGACATATGGGTGAGAATATATAACGAGAACAAGTGGTCAAAAGTAGGATATTTTGGTCTTCGATATTAATTGAAAAAAATTAATCCTTCTGGTCGGAATTTTTAATTTTTTCGTTGACATTTCACGATTTTCGTTATGTGGAGAAAAAATAAATACAAAACACGTAATCCCATCGCCAATGGCGCACTGACGAAATTAAACCCGGTTTTTTCAATAGGGGGATATTGTGAGAAATGAGGATGTGAGCAAATTTGTGTGAGGGCATGATGAAGGAGTATTTGTTGCACATTGCAAAAACTGCTGGCTTCGAGAATTTTGAAATCGTCGATTATATTGAAAGTGGCATTTTTGTTATTGGTCTCGATGAAACGTTTCATTTTGTGAACAAGCCTTTGTTAAAAAAGCTTAATCTTCCCAGCGATGAGTTGAAAAAGCGTTCTTTTCTTGAGTTTGTGGTACCTGATGAGAGGGAGTATATTCGGTCAATATTTCGTGCGCTCATTGCTGGCGAAAAGATTTCCCCTTTTTTGGTTCGCTATTGCTTAGGACAGTTTTCCGGTATCATTGAAGTGAACGCGCAACTTCTGAAGGGTGAAAAGGGAGTTGTGGGTGTCATTGGTATGCTTTCTCCGGCGAAGGGAAAACAAAAAGAAATTGATTGCGTTTCATTTCTTGAACTACTTCCACTACCGGTGGCGATATTTTCGAATGATGGAAGTTTGGAATATGTAAATGCGAAGTTTGTCGATTTTTTTGGGTATACGCTTGAAGAAATGAACGCGTTTGATAAGTGGTTTGTAAATGCTGACACGGATGTTGCCGAGCGAAAACATCTGCCGCAAAAATGCGAAGGTAGTATTGTGCACTTCCCGCCTCGCACGATGGCACAAAAAATCCTTGATGTGCGGTGCAAAGATGGGAATCGCAGAAAAGTTGTGATGAGCGTCATTCCTGCTGATTCTGGGAAATTCTTCCTCATTGCGAATGAATACCAAAGAGAGATAGAATCAAAAGAAAAAATATTGGAAAAGTTTTATAATACCCAGCGCAACGAAACATTTTCTGTATTAGCGGGAATGTTTGCGCATGATTTTAATAATATCCTTGCCGGCATTGTTGGAAACATTTCGCTTTTAAAGCGGGTGTGTGGCCACAAGCAATGTAGAGTGTCGGACGAAGCGAGTTCGATAATTGCCGATATTGAAATTTTTACAAAACAAGGCATTGCGCTTGCGAATAATTTACTTTCGATGGTAAAAGGGAAAGAGTTGGAAAAAACGGTATTCGATGTAAATGAGCTTGTTCGCGAAAGCGCAACGGTTTTTGGCAGATTGCATGAAAATATTCGTATCTTTTTTGAACTCTCCGATGCGCGTTGTACGATCTTTGCAAGCCGAGCGATGGTTGAGCAAATGCTATTCAATCTTTACATTAATGCACATCACGCAATGCCTGAAGGGGGTTTGTTGCATCTTGCCACGGCAATCGTCGATTTAAATGAAAATGCATTTCAAAAAGAAAATATTGCACCGGGAAACTACGTGGTGCTTTCTGTTCGCGATACCGGATGCGGCATGGATGAAGATACGGTAAATAGAATATTTGAACCATTTTTCAGCACAAAATCGGATGAGATGAGCTTTGGCCTTGGCCTTACCTCGGTGAAAGAAATCGTCCAAAAAAACGGCGGTACAATTGTTGTCGAAAGTACGCCGGGAGTAGGGACGCGATTTATCATTGCATTCCCGTTTGTGCGCGAATAACTTCACTTGCATCGCTTTGCATGCAAAATTCTTTCAAGGGGTGTAGGATGGCTTCCATACCAGAAATGGTATATAGGATGGGGGAGTATTTCGCGGCGATTTGCAATTGCGATTTTTCGTTCTGTTTCTGCAACTATTGTAGCCTCGTTTATTATTCTGCATGCGTATACATCGCATCGGTGTTCCATTGCGCGTGAGATTGAATTCTTTATTGGCTGCGCAAAAAAGATTAATGCGATCGCAATAAGCCAAATTGCTGCAATGTTCATTTCTCGAACGAGAGCGGAAAGATTTTTGCCAAAAAGCTCAAGCGACAATCGTTCGAGAAGGAAAATACCAAAAAATACTCCCGCAGTGGCAAAGGCAATGCCTAACAAAACGTGTTCCTCTCGATAGTGGCAAAGCTCATGCGCAATTACTGCAAGCGTTTCCTCTTCGTTGTAATTTTTCAAAAGCGTATCAAATAGATAGATTTCCCGATATGGTCCCCATCCTGTAAAAAATGCATTGATATGTTTTGAGTATGCGCTTTCGTTTATGATGTACATTGACTGCACTGGCATCTGTGCGTCAGCCAATAATTTTTGAAGTTTGTTTTTTAAAGGACTTTCTGCAAGAACTTCTCGCTTATGGATGAGCGGGATGATGTATCGGGGATATAGCAGGATGCCAATAAATGAGATTCCCATAAACAGAACAGGGATGAATATTCGGTATTTTCTGCAACGGCGCAGTATCATTGCAAATAAAAAAATTGCCACGCTTGTGGCAAGCAGCTTGCTGCCAGCGATAATCCCGTATCGATATAACCAAACCGCAAAATTGCCTTCAATGAGGCCAAATGAAAGTTTTCGTATATATCCTGAGAAAATAGCAAAAGGGAATGCGATGAGTGCAATCGACGTGAAAACGAATAATATATAAACAGAAAGACGGAGCATTTCTCGAGGTATTTTTCGTTTTATAAATCTATCGATCGCTGGGTGACGTTGTGCAATGAAAAGGAGAAATCCAAAAATAAAAAGCTGAGAGAGAGTTGAAGAAATCAAACCATGTATAAAATATTTTCGCGCAATGGAAATTGTTTCGGGTGTAAAATATTTTAATGCATTGTCGATTGCATATTTGCTTGTGTCCCCTTTTATGCCAAAGAAAGCGATGAGAAGAACGCAACCTATGTATATGGCCGAAAACAAAAAAATTTTAATTGGAAAGCCGTTGGATGCTTTCGCTGTATTGTTGTTTTTTGTTAAATCGATTTTCGTGTCATTCATAAATAATTTTTAAAAAGCAAAAACGCTTCGAAAATACCCAACATTATTTGCGCGATCTTTTGCGCGAACGAAGAGGTGATGAATCCCTTGCAAGATAGCATTTTTTGGAAGTTTTATTTCAACCCAGTTTCTGTCGTAGTCGAATTCGGCAGGATATTTGAACCCATCTATGTATACCAAAATGGATTTGCTATTGATGCCCGAGAGGTCATCAGTAAAATATAAACGCAATATTCGATATGGACCTTTATCGACAACGCAATCGTGAAATGGTGGCAAAAAAATGGTAGGAGCTGTGCGATCGCGGAGAAGAAAAAAATGTCCATGAGCATTTGTTTCCGCTAAAAATGCATCCTTTGCTGAATTGTAATGTGTCAGCAACGCCGTAGGTGTTGTTTCATCGAAACTACGATAGATGAGAATGTTGTTGGCTTCTTCTTTTGAAATCCATTCCGGACGCGAAATTGCAATTGTTGCATGTTGTGCCAACACTTGATCGAAAGGAAAGACTGAATATACTGTTATAATCTCACTTTCGTGAAGAATCTTTGCTGCAATGAGCTTTTCGACAAGAGGATGCTGGGTCGATGCAGAAATTTTAACAAGAGCGTCTTTTAATAACGCCCTTTTGGGATATGTGATTGTGAAGTTGCCTGTGTGATCGGAAAATGTTGAAGTTTTCTTTGCAAAAGCTTTCTTAAAATCGCTTCCAATGTGATTGTTTGAATCCTCTTTCTCTACAACAAATTCAACGGTCGATTCGTTTCCGGCAAAATCCGAAACTTTTATTGTGAAGTGCTTTTTCGTATCGCCTGCTTTAATGTATCCACCATCTTTTGCGCGAATGCGACTAAAAACATTCCCTTCTCGTTGGCAAAGAAAATACGTATAAAGCGTTTCTCCTGCAATCGCAGGCATTGACGAGTCGAAAATGAATTGGGCCATTGGGTTTTCGTTCCATCGAAAGTTGGAAAAATCGATTTCGAATATTGTGGTGGTGTTTTCAATCAATGAAATTTTATACACTGCGCATCGATTACGCCCATTGACTCGGTCAAAACATGAAACTTTCACAAAGCATCGAGCATCGGGAAAAGCGGTAAAAACTTTTTTTTCTGGAATAAATCTTCCCCATCTATTATGGACACGAACTGTTTCGCTGAAAATAGTACTGTTTTCTTTTTCGATGCAAAAGGTGATGGCGCGAATGACCGGAGCTTCCGTATCGCGAATTTGGAAAAACTGAAGGGGGTTTATTGCGCCACCGCTATCTCGTATTGCGAAATGCAAGTGAGGAGGACCGGCTCCTGTCTCACCGCTTTTGGCAATAAGATCGCCTTTTTTAAAGAAAATGCGCATGTGTTTAAATATAAAATTTTCCACATCGTTTTCATAGAGAAGCTTTATAATCTCGATAGTGGAATTGAGGTTGTAAGTGCCTTCGACAAATGAATCGAGATGTGCGTAGTGCGAAAGTACATTTCCATGGTGTAGGAGAAGAGAATTTCCATAGCCGATGTCTCGCGATGTAATCGAATAAACATATCCATTGTCAATTGCGAAGACCGGATGACCAATGCGCCCTTCTGTTTTGATATCAATCCCGGAATGGAAATATTTCCCCCGCTGTTCGCCAAAAGTGCCCGTGAGCGAAGGTGAAAGATCAACAGGCCATCGATAGGAACTGTAAAGCGCGAAAGCGCTGGATGCAATCAGAATCAAAATGAAAAGTATGCCTTTTGTTTTCATGGTGCTCTGGGCTTTTAAAAAAAATCAACGAGTACGGATGTATAGAGACGTATTTGAAAAGAAAAGCAATTATTTTTTAATATTTTCGTGCCACATCCATATGAAAATTCTTGCAAGAAAAACATAATGTCATTATACGATTGCATATTTGTGAGGAGATATCGAAATGAGAAAATTAAGGTGCTTTCTTTTGCTCATATTTTTGGCAAATATTTACTGTTCTCCCGAGTCGCAGAAAACAAACGCGATTTCTCAATTGCAATTGGTACCAATAGGGAAAAAGATACCCAGTTTTCAGTTTGAGGTGTATCAAAAAGGGCAGATTTCCACTCTTGCGCTTTCCACGCTTAAAGGGAAATGGATAGTGTTGTTTTTTTATCCTGCCGACTTTACGTTTGTCTGTCCAACTGAGCTGAAGGATATGTCCGATCATTATGAAAAGTTTATAAAAGCCGGCGCAGAAATAATAAGCATCAGCACCGATTCGGTGCATGTGCACCGCGCTTGGGCACAGCAGCATGAAGATATAAAAAAAATTGCCTTCCCAATGGCATCTGATCGAGCGGGAAAATTTTCGCGATTGATGGGAGTCTACGATGAAGAAAAGGGAGTTTCGATGAGAGCAAGCTTTATTGTGGATCCCGATGGAAAAATTGTTGCCGTCGAAATGACCGATGAAGCGATTGGAAGAAATGCGGCGGAGCTTTTGCGCAAATTGGAGGCAGCAATTGCAGTGCGCGAAAGCGATGGAGGTTTTTGTCCAGCGAATTGGCATCGCGGGGAGGAACTTATACGGCCGAAGTGAGTTATCGCATTGCCATACGGTTTTATGAAGAGCTTAACGATTTTTTGCCAGAAAAATGGCGCAAGCGCGAGTTCGAACTTTGTTTTTCCGGTAAGCGCTCGGTAAAAGATCTCATCGAAAGCATAGGCGTACCTCATGTTGAGGTCGATCTTATATTAGTAAATGGCGAATCGGTTGGATTTGACTATATCGTGCAAGATGGGGATAGAATAAGCGTGTATCCAATGTTCGAGATGCTCGATATTTCTCAAGTTACAAAACTTCGCCCCCATCCGTTGCGGGAAATTCGCTTTGTGCTCGATGTGCATTTGCGAAAATTAGCGCGATATTTGCGCCTCTTTGGATTCGATGTGCTTTTTGATGAGACGCTCGATGATGCAAAGCTTGCAGAGATTTCTTCGCGCCAACGGCGCGTACTTCTCACGCGCGACCGTGGACTTTTGAAGCGAAGGATTGTGGAACGCGGGTTTGTAATCCGCAATACCGATCCGCGACAACAGCTTCTGGAGGTATTCAAGCGGCTCAATCTTTGGTCGTTGTGTAACCCTTTCTCCCGTTGCCTTGAGTGTAATGGTGCGATAATTCCTGCGAATGATGTGCCAGATGAGCATGCTATCCCGTTGGGAGTTCGTCAGTGGTGCAACGAATATTTTCGATGCGTGCAATGTGGAAAAGTATATTGGAAAGGAAGCCATTATGAGAAGCTTGCTCGCTTTGTAAACAGGATCATGAATGAAGGCAATTTTTTTAAAAATGGCAAAGAGTGAAAAATTTTGCGTTGAGTGTTGCAATGAAGTATATTATTACGCAGAGTGTAGATGAAAAAGAACAATGAAAATATTGCTTGCATATCTCTGCCATTATCAAGACCGACACGATTATTACATGTCGCTTTTGCCCGTTGGTCTCGTTTCTATTGCTGCATATCTCCAATACAAAGGCCATGATGTTACCCTTGCAAATTTTTCAAAGGTAGGATACCGCAAAGCGGTAAAAGAAATCTGTGAACGCAAACCCGATGTGTTGGGAATATCCATGTTCACTCATAATCGCGTCGATTCAATAAAGCTCATCCAAAGTGTGAAAAAAGAAATTCCCAAATGTACAATTGTTGCTGGTGGCCCTCATGTGACATTTCTTACCGATGAATTTTTAAAACGAGTTCCAGAAATCGATTACATCGTTCGCGGCGAAGGCGAAAAGGCATTTCTGCGCATCCTTGAAAAATTAAAATTTGGGAGAAGTCCGGTAAGCAAAGTAGTTGAAGCTGAAATGATTGATCATCTTGAAACAATTCCCCCACCTTCTTCGTTTGAGGGAGAGATGATTGGCGTTGATCCGAATGAACAGTTTAAACACATCATTACGTCGCGGGGATGCCCATTTTCCTGCACTTTTTGTTGCTCGCCCGTTTTTTGGGGAAATCGCGTGCGCTTCACCGATCCACAGCGAGTCGTCGATGAATTGGTTACATTGTATAAAAAGCATGGCATCATATATTTTTCAATACGGGACGATAACTTCACATTACGAAAATCCCACGCCATGAGAGTAAGCGAGTTGCTTCGAAAAAGCGGAGTGTTTATGATGTGGAATTGTCAGGCGAGAGTCGATACGGTTGATGAAGAAATGCTTGCGGCAATGAAACGAGCAGGACTGGAAATGATTCAATATGGCGTTGAAACGGGATCTGAAAAAATTCTTCGCTTGTACGATAAAAACATTACCATTGCTGATATTAAACGCGCTGCCAAAGCAGCCCGAAAAGTGGGAACTTATTTATCGCTTTATTTAATGGCAGGCATGAAAGGCGAAACGCATGCTGATGTCAAAAAAACTATTTCCTTGATTCGCGAAATACTCCCAGGTGATGGCATTGTTTCGCCTGTTGCCCTCTATCCGGGTACCATTCTTTATGAAAAGGTGAGGTTGGATGGCGGAATATCAAATGCAGTGTGGTTTGAGCGAAAGGATTCGGGAATTTTCCTTCGCGATGATGAAGAAGTTCGAAAATGGATCAAAGAAATTCTCACCGTGCTTTCGACTATTCGCGAAAAATCGTGGTACAGGGAAGATGATTTTCAAAAGCACCGTAAGGTAATGGGAAAAGAGTGCTGGGTAACCGATGTGCTTGAGGGTGATTTCTGGCTCGATGAAGAAAATTATGAAAATGCCGCACGGTTATATCAAAAAGTCATTCGAACCTATTCGCACAATCCATGGGGATATTTGCGAATGGGAAAACTCTCATTTCGAATTGGGAATTTTATGGAAGCAGAGCGATATTTTCGAGAAGTAACAAAATTGGTTCCCGCTTACTATGGAGGGTGGTTGAAGCTTGCAGAAAGTCAGGTTGCGTACGGTAATCGGCATGAAGCGCGAAAAAGTATTGCTCATGCGATGAACTTAAACAAATACGATATCCGCATCCAGCACCTTGCTGAACTTTTGAAAAAACTGGCACATGCGTGAATGGCTGTGAAATATGCGCGAGGAAAAATTTTATGAAATCAGAACTGCTGATGGGAGCGTAACGCTTTATTCGGAATTGTACAATGAGGCAATGCATACGCGCGATGGAGCATATACCGAAGCAATTATCAAGCATGTGTTGCCATCGAAGGTGCTCGAGAGAAATGATCGCATTCTGCGCGTCCTCGATGTGGGCTTTGGCATTGGCTATAATGTGATAGCACTGCTTTCAAATTTTTTAATGAATCACAATGGTCGTTTTCTCGAAGTGATTTCAATTGAAAAAAATCCTGAAGCGCTTCGCATGGTCGATTGTCCTTTCGATGATGAAAAAAAATACCTTTATGGTCTCATCAAACATCTCCTGCAAACGCCGAATATTATTGAGGAAAATTTTTCAGTAACGCTTTTTGTAGGAGATGCCCGTGCTATCGTGCAAACTTTGCCCGATTTTCATTTTCATGCGATTTTCCATGATCCTTATTCACCTGCAAAAAATCCAGAGCTTTGGACAGTGGATTTTTTTCGGCAACTACATCGCACGCTGAGTGACGATGGGATACTCACAACCTACTCGAGTGCGCCCCAGGTACGAATGGCGCTTTTAGAAGCGAATTTTTTGTTGGGGAAAGCACCTGGCATGGGGAAAAAGCGCGAAGGAACGCTTGCTGCGAAAAAAGAAATAATTCAACCACTTCCCGATGAAGCGCTTTCGAATTTGCGCGCTCACAAGCGCGCTGTTCCCTACCGCGATGAAACGTTGTCGGCTTCGAGAGAAGAAATACTTCACCGATTTTCTCTTGAACGAACAAAGCGTTTCGAATGAGAATTTTTACAATTAATGTAATGCTGGAACACAAAAACTGGAAAAGCGCATGGGATTGTGTTTTTATATGAATTACAAATCGCAAGCCGAGTTTTGTTTCGTTGCAGTAGCGTTTTTTATGCAATTTTTATGATATAAAATTGCAGTGTAACTTTTTTATTCATGGTAAGCGTGCTTTCCATCATGACTTCTAATTTTTTCGTTAGTTAACTTAAATCTCGCCGATAGTAATTCAATGAAAAGTTGCATTGATCGTTTTCGGAAAGTAATTTTACTTTTCAGCGATTTTAAATAGCGTTATATGGTATGCAATTATCGAGTCATAGAAGATCATCGAGTTCTTTTAAAATTGATACTTCTTCATCTTTTGAAGGCGTTTCCTTTTTTTGTTGAGGGGATGAAGCTGTTTCTTGATGTTTGTTTTCGGTTAATGAGATTTGCAGTGAAGTTTCTTCGTTTGCTTCAGGTGCTTTACCGCCTAAATCCCCTGAGAGGCTTAGTCGATAAGAGAGCGCTGCTGCAAAACAATGGGTAAGATAGATGCATTCGTAGACTTTTTTCCCGCTCAATTTTTTTTCACCTTCCAGTTCAGATTCAAATACGAGCACGTCCTGTGGATTGGCAACGATGAGTTGCCTTCCGTTCATATCGTCGATTAGATTTTTTAATTCGTTGGCAACTTTTTCCATGTATGAAGAAATAGTCATTCGCGCTTGTGCGGTGAGGTTTTTTAATGCCTTTTCAAGTTGTGTAAGTTTTTTGCTGTATTCAATGTATTGGGTATTGGAAAACGGTCTGTCATTTCGCGTTTTTTCGTAAACTTCTAACGCATCAGTGTATTGGCGTACAACATCAAAACATTCGCGCATGCCGTTGTATAGATCGGAAAGGCGTGTGCGATAATCGATCTTTCCTGCGCTTTCGTAGATGGTATTGTATTTAATTTTATTTGTGGTGAGGATTAACGAATATTCTTGGTCGAATTCCTGAAGCAAGAGCCGCGTAATGATGATTGGATCGTTTTCTTTTACAAACTTAAAGCGATTTTCGCGATCGAACTCTTTGCGCAGCTTCTTCATGTCGAGTGTGTACATAAGCTCTATACCCTTTTTGATTTCAGACGAGAGTGGCTCTTTGTCTTCAGAAGTTTGTGAGGCGAGGTTTCCAGGGAGAGGAACTTCTACTTCAGTGATTTCAGCACCTTTAACCCGCTTGCCTGGTTTATCATCGGGTTTGATTTCAAGCATCGTTTCGATACGATTATCGCCAATAGGGATGATGGAATCATAATAATTGCAGAAGAGCCAATACAATCGCGGAAATAGTTTGTTGAAGACAATGTAGATGTCGTTTTTTGCTTTTCTACGTTTGGAAGAGTAGAGGGTTGATTTTTGTTTTTCAATTTCTTGTTGAAAGGCGATAGCTCTCTCAAACGCATCGGAAATAGTAATGCTGTGAGGGTAAATCACATAAAGCTTTTTAAACAGCGAAAGAAAAAAATCTCGGTAATCGTTAATCTTTTGGGCGATATCGGGAAATTCTTCGTAAGCTTGGGTAATAAGCATAAACGATCCGCGATCGTAAATCGATGCGATTTTCTCAATAAGTTCGTAATACAAAGGCTTGATGGAATCTAATTTTTCGATAATCTTTTTTCCTGCCGAAGGATTTTGTTTAAAAATATCTAAATATATCATTTGCAGTTCTAAAAGTGCAGCCTTATATTCAGTATTGAATCGCTCAATGAATCCCGATTTGTAGTAACCTCCCCAAAAATCTGCAACCCCTAAGAACAAAAGTTTAAAGCGTATTGTTAAGCGATCGATAAATGCACTAAAAGAGCTTCGCGTCTTTTCGCCTCGTGCTTGAATTTTGATTTGCTGGCGAGAAGTTGCAGGTTTTGACTGTTTTGTTGGTGAAGGAATTGGCGGCTTAGCTTTTTGAAGTTTTTCCTTGTGCGCTTCAATCTTTTGACGGTAAAGTTTTTGCTTTTCGCGATCAAAATCTTTTAAGCCTCTTTCTTTTTTTTCTGTAATAACCTGACCGCCCGCTTGGATGAATTTATTAAAAAGTTCTTTTTTGGTTTTTTCATCGAGACTGTTGACGCCAATGTTTTCCTTTGTTTTTTCAATTTTTGACATTGGTATTGCCCTCAATCTTCTGTTTTTGCCTTCTTACAAATTGCAATCGTTCCCCCATACAAATTCCAGTAGGTCAACGCTATTTGCTTCGCTTTTAACAATATACAATATTTTGTGTAGTACTTCAATATTGCAAATTAATTTTAAAAATAATTTTTTTGTGCGATAATCGAAAAAATGTTTTGGATAATGCGTATCAAATTTCTTGCGCAATCAATGCTGCCCCAATTGCTCCGGCAAACTGGGTAAGAGGATGGACCTCAATGGAGGTGCCAATTTTCTTTTCCAGTGCGCGAACAACACCCTCATTTTTTGCTACTCCTCCTGTCATCATTATTACAGGCACAATGCGCAAACGAGAGGCCATGGATCCGACTCGCGAGGCGATTGATTCGTGAATTCCTGCAATGATGTTTTCTCTTTTTTCGCCTTTTGCGATAAGCGAAATTACCTCCGATTCTGCAAATACAGTACACAGGCTTGATATGCGCGCAGGAGATGTTGCGGAAAGTGACATTGAACCGAATTGTTCTAAATCGACCTCAAGGGAGCGAGCCATTACTTCCAAAAAGCGTCCTGTTCCTGCAGCGCATTTGTCGTTCATTGCGAAATCTTGCACTTTTCCAAATTCATCGATGGATATTGCTTTGCTATCTTGTCCCCCAATGTCGATGATTGTACGGACGCGATTGTTGAAAAAATGCGCACCTGCGGCATGGCAGGTAATTTCAGTGATAGCTTTATGGGAAAATGCAACGCTGTTTCTCCCATATCCGGTTGAGACAATGCCACTTACCTGATGTGCTTCAAGGCCAAGCTGTGCGAGTAGTTCCTCAAACACGCGTATTCCCGCTTGTTCGGCACTGTATCCTGTAAATATGAGGCGGGTGCCTAAAATGTTTTTGCCTTCGAGAATTGCGCATTTTGTGGTAATTGAGCCGATGTCGATCCCTGCACTTATCATCGCATTTCTCCCTTGAGAATTGTTCGTGAGAAATCCGTGAGGATTCTGGCGGTAAGGCCCCAAATTTCGAAGCCATCAAATCGATAGTAAAATACAGGTACTTCGTGCCCGTGAAAATGATAGGTTTCCATTTTATAGTATTTTTCTTCGTAAAAAAGGCTAAGAGGCGCTTCGATGCATGCTTCGATTTCTAAACTATTCGGTTTATACGGATATGGGTGAGGAATTGAACCGACAAATGTTGAAACGTGAAATCCCCAAATGGAAAAATATTCGTCAAATTCGCCAAGGATGGTAATGTCCGTTGCCGGGATGCCTACCTCCTCTTCTGTTTCGCGAAGAGCGGTAAAAAGTGCGTCTTTATCGCTCTCATCGCACTTGCCACCTGGAAACGAGACTTCACCGCGATGGGTTGCAACATTGGATGTGCGTTTTGTTAAAAGCACGTGAGGGCTTCCCCCTTTGTTCATAACCACCGAGGCGGGAATAAGCGAAGTTCGCTCAATTGTTCGTCGTTCTTTTTCGCTGAGGCGCGTTTTTATTTCGAGACAAAATGCGCGGTATTCATCATCTGTTTCGAAATGCATTTTCATGAATATCTCCAAAGTAAATGTCATTTGCGACAAAAACAGGAAAATTTTTTATTTCGTAGCGGTACACTGCTTCTGGTCCTAGTTCGGGATAGGCGAGGATTTCTGATGACACAATTCTTTTCGAAAGGTATGCGCCCGCACCGCCATAGGTAGTAAAGTAGAGCGCGCGGTATGTACCGAGAAGCAATTTCGTTTGTTCGAAAAGCCGTCCTTTGCCAATAAACCCTTTTACTCCCTGTTGGAGCATCATTTCCATGTAAGGAACCATTCGAGCTGAAGTGGTGGGTCCGGCAGAGCCAACAATTTTGCCAGGAGGAGTGGGGGTTGGCCCTGTAAAGTAAATTATTTGGTTTGTAAATTCAAAGGGCAATTTTTCTTTCTTTTGCACCAATTCAGCGATCATTGCAAGGGAGCGATCGCGGATGGTAATCACAATACCGGTAAGATAAACTGCATCCCCTGCGTGCAACCCAGCGATATGGTCCTCTGTGAGGGGAAGTTGAATGGATTTCCAGTTCACAATGACCCCCTTGCGTATCGAAGCGCATGGCAATTCAAATTTAATGCAACAGGAAGCGTTGCGATGTGCGTTGGTGATTCTTTGATGAACACTGCTGCTGCGGTGCTGTACCCCCCTAATCCGAGAGGACCTATATTCAATTCATTGAGGCGTTGGAGGATCTCATATTCCAGTTTTGCATAAAATGGATTGCTATGAGATGTTCCTAATTCGCGCAGCACTGCTTTTTTTGCATTAAGCATCGCCACATCAGCAGTACCACCAATGCCAATGCCAACAAAAAGAGGTGGGCACGCATTGGCACCTTTGTCCTTTACTATCTCCACAATCCAAGAGATAATCTCGTCGACATGAGCAGTGGGATTAAACATTTTTAATGCGGAGGCATTTTCTGAACCTCCGCCTTTCAGATATATTGTTAGATTGATTGTATTGCCAGGGACAATATCGATATGCACAAACCCCGGAGTATTGGTTCCAGTATTTATTCGTTGGAGAGGATCGCTGACAATGGATTTTCGAAGGTACAGCTTTTCATATGCGGTTTGAATTCCTTCGTTAACAGCTTCTGTAAAAGAATTGCCAACAATACTTACATCTTGCCCAATTTCAGCAAAGACAATTGTTGTTCCGCAATCCTGACAAAGGGGAAGATGTTCGTTTTGTGCAATATGCGCGTTTTCTATGAGAACCTCTAAGGTATGGCGTGCTCGTTCGCTTTTTTCGATATTGCGAAGAAAAGAAAAATGGGAAGAAATCGCAGGCGATAGGCGAAAAGCAGCGCTTTCTATGAGGCGAATAATAATGGTAGAAATTTCCTGGGTTGCTATGGTGCGCATACAGATGCATCCATGTACAATAAAAAACTATGTCAAGAAAAATACACCCGTGCGAATTTTTGGTTCATGCACGTTCAAGTTTAAGCAGTGTTGTGAAAATACAATCGCTTTAGTGAGTGTGCCCTTTCTGCGATACATTTTTGATTTCGCGTTGGACTTCATTCATGACATTCCCCATATGGCATTTTGAAATTAAAATTTTTATTGCCCAAATAGCTTCCGGTTTACAATTGTGCAATGCAGAAAACGCGACAACGACATCGGCCACAAAAATACGATGTACTCATAAGCGGTGCTGGCCCAACAGGACTTACTGCTGCCATCCTCAGCGCCAGAAGTGGCCTTTCTGTATTAGTGTGCGAAAAAGGAAATGTATGCGGTCCACGCCCTCGCGCTGAAACGGTATATAATCATTCGATATTCGAAAAAGTGTTGGGGGGAAACGCTATCCCACAAATGAGCCACTATGCGACTGCAAAACGAAAATTTAACAGCCCGCAGTTGAAAAACTCGTTTGAAATCGAACTTCCTCCAGATCGCACCTCATATGTGTTCGAATGGTGCAAATTTATTTCTTCTTTAGAGAAAAAAGCAAAATCGCTTGGGGTTGAATTTACCATGAATACAGAGATGGTCGCACCGATAATGGAAAACGATGTTTGCATCGGCGCGCTTTCTCGAGATGGCAAAAAATTCTTCGCAAGAACTGTTCTTGCGTGCGATGGCCATTCGAGCCAACTTGGGAAATATGTAGGCATTCCTTATGAAAAAATGAACTCAATAATTGTAAAAAACATCGTTTCCGGGTGCAAGGATACTTACGATGGTTTTGAGTATTTTTTCATTGGGATGGACGAACTAAACGCATTTGTCCCAATTGTGGCATTCGTATTCCCAAGAGGAAATAATAAGTTCGAAACGGGAATTTACCTTCCTGCACACTCGACGTTCAAATTGGGGATTATTCCATCAAAACTTGACAATTCCCAACTTCTCGCACTATGGCACTTATTGAAACGCAGCTATCCGCGACTTTCGGTTATCATGAAAGGAACAAAAAATCACTATGAATCTGTTGAAACGGTACCTTCGGGGATGCTTTTTAAACGCCCCTCACCAGTCCCCGGCCTCATTTTGCTTGGAGATGCAATCGGTTTTCTCGATCCAACAGGAGTATCTGGCATCATTACGTCAATGGAGAATGCCCGCTTTGCGCTTGAGTTCATCAATCGACACCGTCATGCACCATGGAGTTGGTGGTTGGCTGAAAAATATAATCGGGAATTTTCCAAATTTTCTTTGTTTAAAAGCTTATCGATGCGATACACAATTACCAAATTTTTCAACACAATAGTCTTTGCGAAACTTAAGACTGCCGATCGCATAAACAAATTCTGGTGGCTCATTAAACTCGCATACCGATTTAAATAACGATTCCCTTTTTTTGGAAATATTTCGTTATTACGGGAAACAACCGCTGTATAAGCTGAGGGGAAAAATTTTTCGTCCCCATAATTGCTTCCAGTGCCTTCCGATAATACAAAAGATACGGTTTATTGAGAATTATCATTTTCATCGAATCGTTGAGTTGACATTTTTCATTAAAAATATTCGAAGCGGTGATTGCCGCAAAAAGCCGCGCACAGCTTTGCTTTTCGTGCGGGAGCACTTTATCGTCAGCGAATCGAATAAAATCGGAAAGCGCGACTCGACTGGAATCGACTATTAAGCAATTTAATGCCGAAATTGTTCCATCAACATTTTTATGAATAAACTTTTTAATGGTTTGATCAAAGCGAAATAGCGTTGCAATCGAAGCACCCCGCGTTCGTTTAATTTTTTCCATATCCGTCACTTTTAACAATACTTCACCCCCATGTTCTGAAGGCATAAAAATTACAATAAACATCCCACTAAACTGCACAGCTGCATGTTGAAGGAAATCGGCGTAACTTGCATTTGCGATGAATTCCAGTTCGCGAATCTCGCGCTCTTGTCGAAACATATTCAATATCATATTTTCTACACGATGGTTCCATCGGGGATCACTGTGTGCGTTTTGAAAATACAATGCTTTTGCTCTGCCAAGCGGTATCGCAGGTACCGTTTCTAACACAATTCCATTTTTAAGAAGGCCTGCAAACAATATCTCTTTCCCGAACATCCGTTTTAATTCGGACAAAAGCACTTCTCTCTCCCCTATCGAGCAGTACACCAACCGTATAGTGAGCTTTCGATGATTTAGTATTTTTTTTGCAGTCCAATAAAAATTTTCCATTTTCTTAGGGTAAATCGCGTGTTCCCGATTAAACGAAAGCATGAGCATAATTTTGTTATCTAAAGAAATTTCATGCAAAACCTTCTCATTGACATCATCGCGCCAGATTCCTGGCGATGAGAGCAAAATCTCCGCACAGCCTCTTCGCTTAAACAGTTCGATGATGTCCAATACTGTATAACGTTTCCGACCATCCCGCCATCGATATGCAAGCGCATCGCATGCATTGTAAAGCGCAACTCGATTGAAGGGCGAGGGAAACGAAAGGACCGATGTGCGAATGTGCGGAAATGGTATTATTGAAATTTTTTTCCCCGAACTGTCAGCGCAAAAGGAACAAAAGTGGATGCACCCGTGTACGGGGATAAAGCTGACATTGAGAGGAATTCCCGCCAACGCATCGGGCAGATGTGGCATATTTTCAATTCAATATCCGTGTTTCGTTAAGATATTTTCAATAGTATCGGAAGGTATTCTTCCATAAAATTCAAGCATCATATCGGGGCGATCGGTAAAAAAACCATCCGCACCAAAAAGGGAGATAAGTTGTGCTTGCCACCGCTTATTAATCGTATAAACGTGCACAAATAACCTTGCATCGTGGGCATTTTTGTTTTTAAACGGCGTTGCGACATATCCCGAGGGACCACATCCTGCACTCAGTCTCCTTGCAGTATTAATAATTGCTTTCCACCCCATCGTTTCGACATCATCCGATCCATATAAATACACGCGTGGAATTTGGGGTGCGAAATGCACAAATTCAGCGACGCAGTCGGGATCAAATGATTGGAGAATTATCCTGCCCCGCGATGTTCCAACGCGAACAATTCCATTCGCAGTGTGCGTTTCATCTCCTCCTATTGTCCAACCCAACCTTTCAAGCATATTAACAAGCTGTTGCACGATGTTAGGAAAACGTTTTGGCGATTTTATTTCAATGTACACGCCTGGTTTGTGAACACCACCTTTTGCGATGCGCAACACCTCTTCTAAGGATAATATTTTCACTCCGGCAAACTTTGGACGGGCTTTGTGAGGATATTTTGCATTAAACCAACTGCCCGCATCGAGCCTCCGCACCTCTGCGAAGGTAAAAGTCTCAATGGGATCTTTTTCTCTGCCAGGGAACACCGATGCGACATTCGTAGTTCGTTCCAATGTATCATCGTGAAGTGCAACAAGTACGCCATCTTTTGTTCGTTGAACATCCACCTCCAAGTAATCGGCTCCCATGTCTCGCGCAAGCAAATATGCAGGTTCAGTTTCTTCAGGAGCATAGTACGATGCACCCCGATGAGCAATTACTGCACCGAATGGAATTCCATGATTTCGACAGATTTCTTTCCGCTTCCCGGAGGGATTTAACAATAAAAGAACTGCTACGAATAAAAAAAACAGCGCTATGATTAAAATTATAAACCCCGCCAATCGCTTCGCCATATTTCACCTCGAATTTATTTTTTTATTATTTAATCATCTCATTATTGGTAAAGTCAAGAATAAACTTAAGAATTCGTCATGCGCCGCGAATTTCACACACATTTGCAAAATTGCTAAGATATGCTCTATATTTTTGCAATACTGCAATTGGAAATGGATTAATTGACGAAATGTGTTTGTCGAGCGTTTTCGTGGGAATGAATTGTTGCAGATAGTACCGCTTCACATACACTATTTCCTTTGCGATTTTTTGTATATCGTCAAATTCTACATAAGTGGGAATACAGGTGGTGCGCACTTCATAATCGATGTTCGACATCTGGATAATCCGAAGTGTTTGAATGACGTAAGGGAATGCATCTTCTTTTGCAGTGAGATCGCCATATTTTTCAGGGGATGTCTTAATATCAAGCGCAATGTAGTCGACAAGATTTTCTTCCAAAATTGTGCGAATCACCTCAGGCTTTAATCCGTTGGTGTCGAGCTTTATCGATATGCCAATGTCGCGCAACGAGCGAAGAAAAGGAATTAAATTCTTCGAAAGCGTTGGCTCTCCACCTGAAATCGCAACGCCATCCACAAATCCCTTGCGCTTTTTCACAAATGCAAGCGCCTCTTCATTTGGAACGATGGGATTATATGAATGCGCCATAACCAATTCAGGATTATGGCAGTACCGGCACCGCATGTTGCACCCTCCTGAAAAGAATATAGAGCAGATCTTCCCAGGATAGTCAATGAGTGAGGTTTTATGAATTCCTCGTATATTCATAGAGTGCAGGCTTATTTTCTTTTATTACAAAATGTTTCCTCTCGCTAAATTCTTCTCTTTTCCCTTTATTCCATTGATTGACAGGTCGAAAATAACCTACCACCCGAGAATATACTTCGACAGGGATCTTCTTTTCTTTTTTCATCTTTTCCCTCCTATTGGTTATCTATTACATTGCTTACATTGCGATTTGTATTCCACTCTCAGGATGAGTATCGGCATCTTCATCATCCACCTCAATGCCAAACATATCGAGCTGCTCTTGTGTATGTTCAAAAGGACAATATTTGTGTTTTCCTGCAATATAACCGTGTACTGGGCAAATACTAAATGTCGGCGTAATTGTGAAATACGGGAGCCGATAATTTTCAGCAATTTTCTTTACAAGCGTTTTTACAATTCGCGGATCATCGATGCGTTCGCCCACAAACGCATGTACCACAGTCCCACCAGTAAACTGAACCTGCAACTCGTCCTGATGGTCAAATACTTCGAAAAGATCATCGGTATAGCCAACAGGCAAATGAACCGAATTGGTATAGTATGGCTCATTGACTCCTGCGGTAATGATGTCGGGATATTCCTTCTTATCGTGGCGCGCAAAACGGTAACTCACACCTTCCGCAGGCGTCGCTTCGAGATTGTAAAGATTGCCCGTCTCTTGTTGATATTGCGCAATGCGTTCGCGCATCGCCCGAAGCACGCGTAGCGTAAACTCCTTTCCTTCTGGCGACGCAATATCGCATCCAAAAAGGTTGAGACACGCTTCGTTCATCCCAACCAGCCCAATTGTCGAAAAATGATTCGTCCAATATTTTCCATGTCGCTTGTACACATCAGAAAGATAATGTTTCGTGTACGGATATAAATTATTCAATGTAAAATTTTCTAATACCTTGCGCTTTATCTCAAGCGAATCCCTCGCCAGATCCATCAACGAAAACAGGCGCGAGAAAAATTCATCTTCATCCTGCGAGAGATACCCCAATCGCGGCATGTTGATGGTAACAACGCCAATGCTTCCTGTCAAAGGATTTGCTCCAAAAAGCCCTCCGCCTCTGTTTTTCAGCTCTCGATTATCGAGGCGAAGCCGACAACACATCGACCGTGCGTCCTCTGGTTTCATATCGGAATTGATGAAATTTGCAAAGTATGGGATGCCGTATTTTGCCGTAAGTTCCCATATCTTATCGTAAGCGGGATTATCCCATTCAAAGTCCTTCGTAATGTTTAACGTTGGAATGGGGAATGTAAATATTCTATTTGCAGCATCCCCTTCAAGGAGACATTCTGCAAATGCTTGATTGAATATGTCCATCTCTTCTTGAAAATCTTTGTATTGCGCATCTACCAACTTGCCCCCAATAATCGCATAATCATCCGCAACAGTCGATGGCACTTTTAAATCGAGCGTGATGTTTGTAAACGGGGTTTGAAAACCAACTCGCGTCGGAATATTCATGTTAAAGACAAATTCCTGCAAACACTGCTTTACTTCCTTATACGATAAATTATCGTACCGAATAAATGGCGCCAGATATGTATCGAAATTGGCAAACGCTTGCGCACCCGCAGATTCTCCCTGCAGCGTATAAAAGAAATTTACTACCTGACCAAGTGCGCTTCGAAAATGTTTCGCGGGAGCGCTTTCAATTTTCCCCGCCACTCCGCCAAATCCCCGCAACAGCAAATCGCGAATATCCCAACCCACGCAATAAGCAGAAAGAGACCCTAAATCGTGAAGATGAAAATCGCAATTGACATGGGCATGCCGAATTTCTGGAGGATATAATCGATCGAGCCAATATTTTGCGGTAATTGCAGAGGCGATGTGATTATTGAGTCCTTGTAGAGAAAAGCTCATGTTGCTATTCTCATTGACTCGCCAATCGGAACGGTCGAGATATTGTTCAATAAGCTCAAGCCCTTCGTTGAGGAGATCTCTTCCTTCCCTTATCTTTCGATGTTGTTCGCGGTAGAGAATATATGCCTTTGCAACTTTTGCATGACCTTTCTCAATTAAAATTTTTTCAACCAGGTCCTGAACATTTTCAACAGTTGGGATACGATCATCTTTATATACAATCTCAAGAATACCAACAACTGAACGCGATATGCCTTCTGCAATTTCCCGATTGCTTCCACCGACAGCCTTCGCTGCTTTGAATACTGCTTCAGTAATTTTATCAATGTTGAAAGGAACTATGCGCCCATCTCGTTTTCTTATATACCGAACCGAGGAAGAATACTGTGCCATAGCGATCAACCAAATTATCTAAGGTTTTATATTATTTAATAAAATTTTGCTTCCCATTTAATTTTCTTATTCGCAACTTCGGGGAACCCCCTTACTTTTCTCTATCTTAAAAAAATTATTGACGGTTACACAAAAAATAAATCCATGGAACTGTTTCCGCTTTTTCTTTTCACGATGAAGCGTATGAAGATGCTTCACCACACGTTTTCACTTGGGATTTTCAACAAATAGCAAAACTGAATTAGTTCGTCAATAAAAATATTATGTCCCTTTACAATTTTTTTATCGCAAATATCATTGCCTTTTATTTCATTGACGTGAATTTTGTGAAATATATTATATCGTATGGCACCTAACTTCAATAACGAAATTCGTGATGCGACTCGTGAGGATTTTATCGCAGAGGAAGTCCTTATGAACGATATGCAAAAGTTCGCAGAAATAATCGCGAAAAAAGCAGGAAAAATTTTGATTGAAGGATTTCGAGCAAAAGAAACGCGCATCTCATACAAAAGCATGATGGATATTGTCACGAATATAGATAAAGAATCGGAAGAATATCTTTTTAATGAAATTTCTCAGCGCTATCCGAACCATACCATCGTTGCAGAAGAAGGAAGTTGTATCGAAACCACGAGCGATATCGTATGGTACATCGATCCGCTCGATGCAACAAACAACTACGCACATGGAATTCCTTTTTTTTGCATTTCGATTGGTGTAGTTTCTCGCACCACAAAAAATCTCTTGATTGGCGTCGTATACGATCCTATCCACGATGAGCTTTTCAGCGCACAACAGGGGTGCGGTGCGACGCTAAATGGCTCACCTATATTCGTCAGCAGTACCGATAGCTTCCAGCGAGCTTTCCTTGCGACAGGATTTCCCGTAAATCGAGACATTGTATGCCGGGATAATATTACCGAATTTTCTCAAATCGCAATACAAACAATGGGAATTCGTCGCATTGGCTCCGCGGCGCTCGATCTATGTTACACCGCATGCGGGCGTTTTGACGGATATTGGGAACCTGAACTCAAGCCATGGGATATGGCAGCAGGTGCGCTGATTGTACAGGAAGCGGGGGGGATGGTGACTAAGTATGATGGCAGTGCATTTGTTCCAGAATACCCGGAAATTGTTGCAACGAATGGGAAAATTCACAAAGAGCTTTTGCGACACATTAACGGCGAATGAATTCACCTTACAAACTCATTTTTGCGATACATGGAGTAGAAAACTTCAACGAGAGGAGGAATTTTTAAATTTAATCTCTTTTCCCCGATTGTATAATGGATCTTACCTTTTCCATCAAGGCTTCCTTTGTTTCTAACGAAAAACCAGAAGTAGGAACGGGAGGATGTATGGTAATATCGATTTTTCCCGGCATCAACATTAACGACCCCTTTGGGAGAATTTTTCTGCTGCCATTTACAGTAATGGGGAGAATGGGGAGCCCATGCTGTAATGCCATCACAAAACCGCCTTTTTTGAAAGGCAATAAATTCCCATCGGGACTTCTTGTTCCTTCGGGGAAAAAAACTACCGATGCCCCTGCTTCGAATTTTTTTCGTGCGATTTCCAATTCTTTATGCGATTGTTCAGGATTTTTCCTATCGATGTAGATGTGTCCCATTCTCTCGCAACCCAAACCGAAAATTGGAATTTTTCGCAGTTCTTTTTTCATTACCCACCGCAGCTGTAATGGCAAATAACCGATAAGCGCCCATACGTCGTAGTGACTTTGGTGATTGCTCATCACAACATATGGTTTGCCAGGTTCAATGTTTTCTCGACCTTCAACCTTTACGCGTACACCTGAAAATAAAAGGTTTAATCGCGACCAAAACTTGCCAATATAGTGCACCCTATTCCCATTTGGGTCAAAGTACGAAAGTGCAATCGTAATAATTCCCAAAATGGTCGTATTAACTGCTAAAAATAGAATAAAAATTGGCCTATAAAAAAACATAAAAAAATGCACTACCCATTTCATTTCCACACCCCTTTTTCAATTGCACAATGTTGTTTTTTTGACGAATGAATTCGTTACATTATCGTTTATTTTATAAAATATGTCAATCATATTCATTTTGCAATTGAGTGACTATATGGTGAATTCAATCTTGGAAGAAAATGCAAAAAAGTGTACTATCTTCATCGATTCGTATTGATGGGATCGATAAATTGTATAAGGCAAATGTTGCGATTTGGTTTGTATTCTTTGGATGAAATTTTATTTGAAAAAATTTTGAGTGTACGAGCGTGTGGGGTATAATGTGTAATTCCCTGTGTAGGTGAGTGTATGACAAAAGATTTAACGTTTCGGGAGATCCCTTACAATTATACTTCTTTTTCCGATAAGGAAATCATATTAAAATATTTCGATGAAGAAGTATGGGACATTCTTAATATTCTACGAGAAGAGCGCGTAACGGGGAGAAGCGCGCGATTGCTGTTTGAAATAATTGGCGATTTTTTTATCATCGATCGAAATCCATATATTTTTAACGATTTTCTTGAAAAGCCGCAAAAAATTAAAAAACTTCGAAAAAAACATACCCTTCGATTGCAAAAAATACGAGAAGCAGCAAACGGCAATCCGTTAGTATTGAAAATTCTGAAGCGATGCGAAGAACTCGAAAAAAAATTTTATGAAAATTTTGAAAATGAAAAAAAGCTTCGAAAGAAAATAGTTTTTGCCTTGTTGCGAACAACGTCTCTTGATAATATTAAATTTTCTCCTTTTCATAAAGTTTCCCATGTGACCGATGCATCGGACTGGCGCTCTGAATATCCTGCAGCGGTGGTATATCCCGATTCGTTAAAAGAGGTGGTTAAGATTGTGAAGGCTGCTGCTGCTGCAGGTTTGAAAATCATACCAAGAGGTGGCGGTACGGGGTTAACGGGTGGTGCGGTACCTGTCTGTAAGGAAACGATTGTCATTAACACGGAAAAACTTAATGCGATTG
>JAOAAF010000039.1:15421-17266 GCA_026419015.1 Spirochaetota bacterium | reverse complement strand
CGTCAATGGAAGAGTAGTGCATTTTATAAAAAATGGCACTTTTATAGAAATCGAAGACGGGCTTGAAGGATTTTTGCCTGTCAACCGTATGAGCTTTGTAAAAAAAATTCACAAACCAGAAGAAATTTTGCATCTAAACGATATCGTTCAGGTAAAGATTCTCGAAATAAAAAAATCCGAGAAAAGGATATTACTTGAATTGGTAACAAATGAACCCGATCCATGGCATGCAATAGAACACTCATTTATCCATACGATTCATTCAGGAATAATTGAATCATCCCGATCGAATGGCGTGGTGGTGCGGCTCGAAAATGGTATGGAAGGATTTATTCCAAAAAGCGAACTTCTAAAAGATCGCGGAGATATTCCCTCGCTCTATCCCACGGGATCGCCGATAAAGGTCGCGATAAAAGAATGCCGCCCCGAAGAACGAAAATTGGTACTTAGCGAAAAAGGCGCTATTGCTTTACAAGAATCACAGGAATTCCATATGTATCAAAAAGAACATTCCCATAATTCCAATGCGACCACACTGGGCACTTTATTTAAGGAGAGATTTTCGGAGATACAGAATAAAATAAAAAGTAATCAAAACCAATGATTCGATTAAAAAACGGAGAAGAAGTGCACTATCGCGAAGACTTTGACGCGTATTTTCATGCGATCATCATTGGCATCATTAAAGCTTCGTTGAGAAGCGCTTCGTTCAATATGGAACGCGGAGAAGATGGAAAAGCGTTCAACACTCGGCTTTTACGCGAAATAATGGACAATTGCATTTACATTGCAAAACAAATACAAGATATGGGGACAAAAGACCCATCCATGCAATCTTTGCTCATCACCGCAAGTTTTTTCAACTGTGCTATGGCATCGCTTGCAAAGCTTGGGACATTCGGCAATGAAGGTACCAGTGGCGAGAATTCTCAAGAAGCGCTGCATTAGGTGAAAAACCGTAGTTTCATTAATCCTTCTTCGATGCTGTCTACAAAAATAAAATATTCGTACAAATCGAGTTGGTCTATTAATCGAAGCATGTCATCTTTAATACCCAAAAGGACAACGCGATGCCCATTTTTTCGCGCTTCCATCGAAACAGTTACCAAAATATTTAATCCAGATGTAGTTAATAGTTCAACTTCGCGAAGATTGAGTATTACATTATTTTTTTGAGATAACCGATTCACAAGATCCGACAATTGAGATGCTGTCCCCACATGGACATTGCTGGTAAGATTAACAATCTTAATCCCTTCTCGTTCCTCAATTGTATATGAAATATTTTCCGACATCTTTACACCGCAATTAACTTTTCTAACACATCGATGACCAAATCCTCGCTTACCTCTATGTTATATACTGGCTCCCCAATCTTTTTCAACAACACAAACCGAAGCGAATCTTTTACATTTTTCTTATCGAATTTCATATGCGCAAGAAGACCTTCGGGATTAATTGAAACTGATGTATCCAATAAATCGTACTTCTGCAATAATTCATTAATTTTTTCGGCTTCAATTTTAGTTAAAAAGCCTATCCGCCGTGAAATTTCTGTTTCTGCTTTTATTCCCCAGGCAACAGCAGTCCCATGGGAAACCGTCTTGTAGCGCATCCACGATTCAATCGCATGTCCTACGGTGTGCCCAAAATTTAATATTGCCCTTTTATCCGCTTCGCGCACATCTTGCCCAACAATTGCCGCTTTAAAGGAAGCTGACAGAAAAATCATCTCTTCTAGCACGTTTTCTTTTAAAATAGAATTGGAATCGTAGCGTTCAAAAAATGGTAACAGCCTTACTTCTCCAATTAATGCATGCTTTAGCGTTTCGACAATGCCGTTTT
>JAOAAF010000039.1:0-15380 GCA_026419015.1 Spirochaetota bacterium | reverse complement strand
GAAATTGAACATCAGCAATTACGCATCGCGGTTGATGAAATGCCCCTACGATGTTTTTCCCCGCGCGAATGTTCACTGCTACTTTGCCGCCAATGCTTGAATCCACCATGGCCAAAAGAGTAGTAGGAATATGCACGATTGGGATCCCGCGCATGTACACTGCTGCACAAAATCCTGAGAAATCACCTACTACACCACCGCCGATGCCAATTAAGAGCGACTTTCTCGTAAAACCCTGTTCCAGCATCTGATTTAAAAATACCTCCGCATGCTGGTAACTTTTATTTTCTTCTGCATCATCCATTGGGAAAATCCTTGCGGCAAATGACGATGCAACACGTTGAATTGTGGCAGAGTGCAGTTGATACACGCGATTGCTTACAATCATTCCAATTCGATCATAATCGCCGCAAACTTGCGCATCGACAGCATTTTCTAAAATTCGATTTCCTAACAAAACATCATAGGATCCATCTTCGGTGCACACAACAATAGATTTCATAATGGAATCCAACTCTTTGCTCGATAGACTTTCGATGTTTCACCCAAAAGAAGCTTCACCAAATCTTCGTTAATATTTGGAAACAATTGTAACTGTAATATTTCGTGCGGTAAAAAAAACCGATATCCATGTAGCCGCTCGTCATTTCCCAACTGAATACTTGCCGATTTGCGCTTACAATAAAAACCAATATTCAAAATATGGCGCCTCCCCTCAGGCTCAATGGATTCACACACGAGAACAATATCCTGTACTTCTATTTCAATGCCGAGTTCTTCTAAAATTTCTCTCTTGAGAGCTTCTGGCAACGTCTCACCAAAATTTACACCACCGCCTGGTATAAGCCAATACACCTGATTTTCTTTTTGATGGGATATCAAAAGGGCACGGCCCTCTTCAAAAATCAGCGCTCCTACTCGAATTCGGATGTTATCGAACTCATTCGCCATTTATTATTTGCCCAAAATCATATACTGTACATGTTATATAAACATATCGCCATTTTCCGAACCGCTGTAAAGCTTTTCCAAGACAATGCGCGCAGCTTCAACTTCTGCTTTGCGCTTACTGTTCCCAGTTCCTCGCGAAACCTCTTTTCCATTAATGATCAAACGAACCGTAAATTCTTTTAAATGATCAGGACCTTTTTCTTCAACAACTTCATAGACGGGTTGGCATTTATACTTCTTTTGAACAATCTCTTGAAGTGTGGTTTTCGGATCGCGAAGATATGAAAGCTTATCTATTCGTTCTATATCTTTTTTCAACAGCGACAGCACGCATTTTCGAGTCGCTTTAAGCCCTGCGTCCAAATACATCGCTCCAATAACTGCTTCCATGGTATTCGCTAAAATCGATTCTCGAAATCGCCCGCCACTGTGTTCTTCTCCCTTCCCCATTAGGATATAGCTTCCCAAATTAAGTTGCATTGCAACTTTTGCGAGAGTCGATTCGGAAACAACTGCTGATTTTATTTTCGCAAGATCACCCTCAGAATAGTCTTCAAACTTTCGGAAAAGGTATTCGTTAACCACAAGGGCTAACACCGCATCTCCCAAAAACTCCAATCGCTCATTATCTCTTACTGTAGCATTTGTTTCGTTCACATACGAACGATGAATGAGCGCACGATTGAGAAGGCTTTTATTGGAAAATTTTACCCGTAGTTTTTTTTGAAGGCTATCAAGTTGGCGATATCGATGTTTTTTTTTATAGGTACTTTTTGGTAACGATTGGAAGGGATATTTTTCCTCAGTTGCCATCAGTCATACTTATATTGATAAAACGCCTAAGCTCATTTTTTCTTCATAGACATTCGCGCGATTATTAAAAGAATTATTCCTCATATTGCTCAGGCATTTTTCAGCTTTTCCTGAATATATTTGATTGCATCCCCCACGGTAATGATCTTTTCAGCATCTTCATCGGGGATTTCAATACCAAACTCTTCTTCTAACGCCATGACCAATTCGAGCGTATCCAGAGAATCAGCACCAAGATCATCAACGAATGAGGCTTCCATGGTAACTTCTGCTTCATCAACTCCAAGCCTATCAACAATTATCTTCTTTACTTTTTCAAAATCGACAGTCATGCTCTTTAGCCTCCTTCCTTCACAAAATGTGCAGTCGGGAAAGTCTTTTGAATTTAAATTTCATCATAAAAACTTATTGGCTCTCTTCCACAGCTACTAATCTATCCTTTGCCTCGTGCGAAAAAGAGCTCTTTTTAGTTATTGCATCCCTATACTTTTCAATTTCACATCCGTTACACAACGCACATGCTAATTATACAGTTAAAAATGTCAAGACATAATCCCACATCTTCGCATTGAATTAACTTTAATCTGCAATTTCCTAATATATTCAATCTCGTTTTTATTTTCTTTTCTGAAAATAAATAATATTTTCCTCATTTTAAATTTGAAAGAACACTACTTCGATTCAACAATTTTAACGGTCTTTTCCATTATGAGTTCGCCCTTGTAGTGATTGCATTCAGGACAAACTCGATGAGGTAGCACATATGCACCACATTTTGGGCAGGGGCGAAGATTAGGGATGCCAATCGCCTCATGGGCTCGTCTCATTCGCGATTTCGATTTCGATTTCCTTCTTTTTGGTACAGCCACAATTCTACTCCATTAAATTATATAAATTTTTGCTTCCTGCAGATACCAATAAGACCGTGTGCCTGTCAACATTATTTTAAATTTTTCTCCTGATACGATAACAGAAACAGTCTATGGCGCGCTCTCAAAGAAAAAATTGATCGTGGATGCGATGTTATTACTTTGCGAAAATATTCGCGCGCTTTAAAAAGATCTCCTTTTTTCTGATACATACGCGCACAATCGTAATAGATTTGATCACCAAACTCTGTATTCCCAAAATTTTCTTCTAACTTTTTATATAGCCGAAACGCATCATCATAATCCCCAATATACTCAGCTGCCACAGCAGCTTTTTGAAGAGCCAAAATCGAAAAATCGGACTTTGGATTTTCTTCTGCAAATTCTACATATCTTCTTCGAGCTTCCGAGTAATTCTGATTATTAAAATACATTCCACCCAAAATATAATTCCCCATGCGATTCACAAATCCCCACTGCGAAGAATCAACAAGAGTGCGCATCTGATCTATTGTCATGGAAACTGTGATCGGTGAAACATCTTTGCTTTTTACAAGTGCTCTATATTTTTCCATTATTTCTTCAAATTTCACCATTTCCCTTCTCGTTCGATGTTCATAATATAAATACGAACCAATAAAAACAAAAAAAATACTAATTAATGCAATGATCGAATAAGCGATAATCTTTTTATATCGCTTAAAAACATCCTTCGCGCTCATCAATGATGCTTCGATTATATTCCGTTCTATTTGTATATTCCTTTTTTCCATTCTATACGCAACCCCTTTTATCCTTAATCGTTAACTCTTTCCACTTAATTTATTTTTCATTATTTCTCCAAGAGTGACCTTTGAAGGATTAGTTGTATTAAGAATGCGAGTTAATTCTTCTTTTTCCGCCATCATTTCATAATGCTTGATGCTAAGGGAAAGCCTGCGCTTTTCAGCATCGACACCAAGCACAACCACATTTACTCTATCCCCTACTTTGTAAATTTCATTTAAATTATCAACTTTTTTCCTCGATGCTTCAGAAATGTGGACAAGCCCTTCAACTCCATCATCGAGCCGCACAAACAATCCAAAATTTGAGATTCTCGTCACAATACCAGAAAGGCGAGTGCGTGGTGGGTATTTTTCGCTTATAATTTCCCATGGCGATTTTACCAGCTGTTTCATGCCACATGAAATTTTCATTTCTTCTCTATCGATGCTTAAAATTTTAAATTCAACCTCCTGACCAGCTTTGTAGCTTTCCAATACGTTTTTATTATCCTCATCCCACGAAACATCTGATATATGAACTAACCCATCGACTCCTTCTTCGATTTCCACAAATATCCCAAATGGAACAAGAGTCTTGATTTTTCCTTTCATTATCGTCCCTACAGGATATCGTTGTTCAATGGTATCCCATGGATTTGGCAAAAGTTGCTTAATGCCAAGCTGCATTTTCCTTGCATCTTTATCGATTGATAATATCTGCGCTTCCACCTTTTGCCCAACTCGATATAATTCTTTCGGATTAACATTCTTTTTCGTCCACGAAATATCGTTTGCTGAAACAAGCCCTTCAATACCATTTTCAATTTCAACAAACATTCCAAAATTCGTTACCGTCATCACTTTTCCTGAAACGACCGCACCAACGCGATATTTAGAATCAACGAGCGACCACGGATCTTCCTCGGTCTGCTTTAACCCAATCTCGACTTTCTTTTTCTCAACATCGATGGCGAGTATAACAAATTCACGCTGGGTTCCCTGTTTGATGACTTTCCGACGTTTGAATACTTTCTTCCACGACATATTTTCTTTGGCAAGGTATGCTTCAACACCATCGATTTCCACAATCGCACCACCATTGTTTAAAAATCGAAGAACTTTTCCCATCACCCGTTCGCCCACAAAATGTTTGTTCGCAAATTCAGTCCATATTCTTTGTGCTTCTTCTTCGAGATATTCTTTTCTTGAAAGTATTACGCTTTGCCGCTTTTCATCTACTTTTTTTATTTTAAATCGATATTCGACAGATGTATCTGGTGATTTTTTTACTCGTATATCGCCACCCTGTGAAAATGGAACAAAAGCTCTCAATCCCATGCAATCGACAGAAATCCCCTTTGTCCCTATTTCAACAACCTTCCCGCTTACCGTAGTATTTCCTTCTCGATAATATTTTATAAAATTATCCCACTTAATTTTTTTCGTCGCAGCTTTCGTTGAAAAAACGTACATGCCATCGAGCATTCGTTTGTTTATTAACATCACATAAATTTCATCCCCCACTTTTGGAGGAGTTTCAAATTCTGTAAGGGCTACTCTCCCATCCGACTTCGCACCCACGTTGACATAGGCAAATTCATTATCGATCGTAACGATTTCACCTTTAAGAATAGTATTTGGCCGAATATCTTCCAATGCAGTATTGGCAACTTGCTCCATATTAATTGTCTCTTCATAACTTTCTTTCTGGTGTATCATTGTCGAATATCCCTTTTGTTCGGAATGTGTGCGACTGGCGTTCTCGCTCTGTATACCATTGAAAGATGTTCCATCAATTCCATTCTCAGCAAACGTCATTTTTTGATTAACTATTGAAACCAACTTTTCGATGACTTCTTCCTTTGTCATCGATGAAGTATCAATTACAATCGCATCGTGCGCTTTTTGCAACGCACCAACTGGCCTTCGCATGTCCTCGCTATCGCGCTGGATAATCTGATTTCGCACCTCATTTACGTCAACAGTTTTTCCAAGGTGGGCGTATTCAGCACATCGCCTCTTTGTCCGTTCTTCAACGGATGCATCGAGATATATTTTCACATCGGCATTGGGGAAAACAACCGTTCCAATATCTCGTCCATCCATGATTATGGAATCATTCTCAGCCCATTTTCGCAAATGAGCATTTACAAAGTCGCGTATTTCTGGATCATCTGAAACTATACCAATATTTTTTGCAATGACTTCATCTCGTAAGGCATTCGTGACATCTTCATCATTCATAAAAGTCGCACAAGTCCCGGTTGCTGTAAATTGCTGAAATAGTTTTAAATCTTTAAGATCTTTAACATATTTGGCATTGTGTTGTAAGGCACCATATTTTCTTAATAAAAACAACGTTACTGCTCTATAAAGTGCCCCAGAATCGATGTAATGAAGATTGCATCGCAGCGCAACTTCTCGACACACGCTGCTTTTCCCCGAACCAGCAGGACCATCCACTGCAACGACAACTTTTTTTGCCATCAGCGAATATCCTCCCTCACCCTTCTCATGGTTGCGAGGTAATTGCTTATGGGCTCCGGTTTTTCCGGTGCGATGGTTATCAACTGTTTTAACTTTTCAAGTTTTTGTATCATTTCATCAATCGCAACGACGATATTGTTCGCATTTAACGCTGCAATTTCACTCCATATCTCCTCAGAACCAGCTGCGATTCTCGTGCTGTCCTTAAAACCCTTTCCAATTCCATATCGAACGATTTCTTCACCCACCTTTTGTTTCATTTCATATATTACCTCAACGAGCACGCATGCAACCATATGAGGTAGATGGCTCGTATAGGCAACGAGTTTATCGTGCATTGCAGCATCTATCCGTATAGTCTTTGCACCAAGCAATTCCCAAAATTTTTCAATTCGTTCTACATCGCTATTGTTATTTTTTTCGTGCGGCGTGATGAAGACCCACGATGAATCATACAAATCGGCCCGTCCATTCACATACCCTTTTTTTTCCGAACCAGCCATGGGGTGGCACCCTACAAAACGTTCAACCCTGCGATGGGCTGCAATCCCTTTGATGATTTCTTCCTTCACACTACCGACATCGATCACCAATGCGTCGTGTCCTAAACTTTCAGCATCCAATATGTTTTTCAATATTGGGATCGATGAATGTACAGTTGTGGCAACGACTACCAGATCGACTCCTGTAAGATCAAAGTCTTCGATGTGACCGATGTTGTCGACCATCCTTTCTTTGAACGCCGGCATTAGCCGCTCAACTGAACGGCCATACGCAGAAAGAATTGTGTGCGGCGATTTTTCTCGCACCGCAAGGCACAATGACCCGCCTAGCAACCCAAGTCCAAATACAGCTATATGAGCAAAAGGTAATTCATCCCGCATTAGTAAATATCCCTATCTAAAGCCCGCGCGATACGACCGAGTTTTTGTATAAGAATCACAAGTTGATCGCTATCAATGGTTTGCTGCCCATCGGAAATAGCATCTTCTGGACTCGGATGCGCTTCGACGATGATCCCATCTGCCCCTGCTGCGATATATGAAAGCGCAGCTGGAATAACATACGCATTAAGCCCCATCGCATGGCTTGGGTCTCCAATTACGGGCAAATGTGACCAATCTTTTATGATTGGGATAACTCCCGCATCGAGCGTGTTGCGCGTTACATCTTCAAACGTCCTAATTCCCCGTGCACAAAGAACAATATTGCGATTTCCCTGCGAAAGAATATACTCTGCCGCCATTAAAAATTCATTCACCGTTGCGCTCATTCCCCGCTTCAAAAGCACTGGCTTTTGGCACTTCCCGACTTCTCTTAGAAGATTAAAATTTTGCATATTCCGCGTGCCAATTTGCAACATATCTGCGTATTTTTCAACCAGCGCGACATCCCTCGGATCGATTACTTCGGTGACAACAGGGAGCCCCGTTTCTTCACGAGCTTTTGCTAAAAATTTCAACCCCTGTTCCCCAAACCCTTGAAACGAATATGGAGAAGTGCGCGGTTTATACGCACCTGCCCGAAAGATATGCGCACCCGCTTTTTTTACCATTAGCGCATGTTCAATAACTTCCTTTTCTCCTTCTACAGCACATGGCCCAGCAATAACGACAATCTTATCCCCTCCAATCTTTACGTTTCCTACTTCAACCTCTGTTCTGTCGGGATGTGTTTCGCGGCTGACCAGTTTAAATGGTCGTAAAATAGGCTTAACCGATTCAACGCCCGCAATTGCCTCAAACGGTTGTTCGCGCAAAATATCTTCATCACCGATGATAGTAATAATGGTTCGGTACATTCCTTTTGAGACATACGGTTCAAGGTTAAGCGAACGAATTTTGGCAACAATATGATCTATCTCTTCTTGCGTCACATCGGGTTTAAGTACAATTAGCATGCGATCCCCTCACTTTGGATGTTAAATGCATTCAATTACAATTCATAATGTGAAACTGGATATGAACCCAATACCTTTAAAAAGATTGTACACTCTTGCATTTTTTCAAGAGCAGTTTTGACCACCTCATCTTCTCGATGGCCAATGAAGTCAATGAAAAAATTATATGCCCACATCTTTTTCTTATCGGGACGCGATTCGATCTTTGTCATATTAATTCCAGCATCGTGGAACGGTTTTAACATTTCGTACAGCGCCCCCGGTCGATCCTTCACTGAGCAAACAATCGAAGTCTTATCGTTCCCTGTTGGGGGGTTGTCTTTTTTCCCAATGACGAGAAATCGGGTAAAATTGTTCCGCGAGTCTTCAATTCCCTTTACTAATACCCTGAGCTTGTAAATTTCCGCTGCGACATCAGATGCGATTGCGGCAGAAAACTTATCCCACGATGCGGTTTCTGCTGCCTTTGACGTTGAGTTGACTTGGATAATTTCTACATTTGGCAGATGATTGCGAAGCCACGTTTTACATTGACCAAGGGCTTGCGGATGAGAATATAGCTTTTTAATTTTTTTCAAATCGTCACAAATACCAACCAGGTTATGCGTAATGCGTAAAAATTTTTCAGAAACAATCATTAAATCCGTATCGAGTAGCTCATCGAGCGTATAGGTGACTGCACCTTCCGTGCTGTTCTCAACGGGAACTACGCCAAAATCAGCCGCTCCCCGTTCAACTTCATCAAAAACGTCTGGTATCGTTTTTTGCGCAATGGCATTCACTGCATCGGCGAATATCTCAAGAAGCGCTGAATGCGTAAAAGTCCCTGCGGGACCTAAATATGCAACATTAAGCGGGCGGCAGAGAAGAACCGCCTGAGCTTGCAACTCGATTAAAAGTTTTACAATATGCTCTTGTGGGATAGCACCGCGATAAAATTCTTTGACCATCCTTTCAATTTCCACATGATTTAACGCAGCCGATGCTACCTCCTCGCTCGTACTTTTTTTAAATGCATCGAGAAGGAGCGCGCTTCTCTCTTCAATTAATTTTATGATCTGCTTATCGATCTGTGCGATTTTGTCATTCATACTTTCCCCATGTATTCTATTATCGTCAGGTATGCGATTCATTTTCGCTTTCAAACGAAAGCTCTTTTATTTCGGAAAGCTTCGGAAGATCCGTGATTTTGTTTAATCCAAAATATTTTAAAAATTCATCTGTGGTTCCATACGCTAACGGTCTTCCTGGCAGCTCTTTTCTCCCAACTGGTTTTATTAAATTCTTTTTCATAAGATTTGCAACCATGATGCGCGACGATACTCCTCTGAGCGCATCAATTTCAGCAATTGAGATTGGCTGTTTGTAAGCAATGATGGAAAGAGTTTCTAGCATTCCTTTCGACAGCTTGTCCCTTTTTTCAAAGCCCATTATTCTCCTAATCTGATCTGCATATCGGGGATTTGTTGCAAACTGATATCCTTTTGAAATTTCTAAAAGTTTAATCCCTCCATCCCTTTCTTCGTATTCATCAACAAGAGAATCGATGAGTATTTTTGCTTGAGTGGGTTCAATTCCAAAATTTTTTACGAAAAAAGAGATGGGAAGCGGATCGTTTGAAAGAAAAATAAGCGCTTCAAACAAGCCGCGCAGTTTTTCATCATCGTTTTTTTCTTCCTTGAATTTATTGTCAACTTCGTAAATTTCCTCCCCTTGGTCATCGATATTATTATGGGCGTTTATAAGATGGGGAAAATCGCGTTTTTCTTCGAATTGTTTATTACTTTTTTGGTGAACCATCGTATCCTACAACATGTACATAAAAATACAAAAAATGTTTTGCAAATTTGTACATTTCCGAAAATACTATTTTTTTTCAAGCATAATTGAAGGTTTTGTAAACTATTATGAGTAGAAAAAATTCACAGTTCATTCCGTTATCATTCGGTTACCTTTTGCAAAAAATTGGATGAACTTTCAACTCAAACGGCGAATATTTACAACTGACTCGTTGCTAAAAGGTGTAAATTTTCACTCCAGAGAGTGTTCGCTGAATCGGTTCATCCGTTCACAACAAAATTTCAAGGCTTCCCGGTTAAAAAGCTTAAAATATCCAGTTTATGTCAAACAATAGTTTTGAGACACGCATATATTTTCATTATGATTCCTCCGCTCAAAATCCATTCTACACCGGTGAGTTTATAACAACCGACAGCAGTTGCAGCGAACGTGCAACCGATTTTTGTTTGCTTTTCAAAAAATGGACTTCATTGGATGTGTTTATCGATATAAGACACGCAGCAATAAGCCTTAAAGCAATTTAGGTTAATAATCCTTTTTTTCTCATGATTAGTTTTACAGCACCATGCCCGCATCGAGCACACCGGTGGCGCAACCCTTTTCCACCACTTTTTTCCCGTTTATAAACACATAGTCAATACCTGATGGCCGTTGGTTGGTTTGGTACAGCGTATTGTTGTCTTTGATGTTTTTCCAGTCAACGATAGCGATGTCGGCCATGTAGCCTTCTCTGAGATAACCGCGCTTTACAATTTTATAACGATCAGCTATCGCTCCAGTCATTTTACGTATCAGTTCATGGGGCGCAAGCAGATTATAATCGCGCGCGATTTCAAAAAAGCGTGGATAGTTGCCAAATGCAGCTGGATTCTGAGATCCCTGGGAATATGGCGTTGCATCGGTCATAAATAATGATGCTCGATGCTTCATAAGATCCATCACATTCTGAAAACTTGAATATCGGTGGTTGAGTACCCGAGCTCTCCCATTTGATTTCTTTGCAAAGTCAATAAAATTTTCATACTGGCTTAATCCTCGTTCTTTAGCAATGTCTTTTAAAAATTTGCCATTGAACTTTGCCAATTCTGGATTGTTTGCATTGATGATTTGAATGTCATTGTAACCAAAACCCAACAATAGGACAATCAATTCTAATTGAGCGCGCAATTTTAGCAGTGCAACTCTATCTTCGTAAATCTGTGGGGTTTGTGCCAAAAACCAACCAGGGAAAAACACATTAATAATCGACGTACCGCAATGATATGCATAGGTATCGAACATGACATCAATACCAGAATCAATTGCTCTATCAATAATGTCAAGTGCATCAGGTAACGTTTTCCACGTCTTTGTTCCCACAAAAATAAGGTGCGAAAGCTGTAAGCGAACATCTGCCTGTTTTGCAATGTTAAGCATCTCATTGATGGCAATAATATTGTGGGGAGTCCCAAAAGGTGTAAGCGGGTAGGTTGCAGAAAGCGCTGAATACGCTTTTAGGTGACAGGTAACAATTTTCCCTTTCTTCTTTACAAGCTTACAAATCTCTCCTATTTCATCGTTAGAAGCATAGATTCCCGGTTCATACTGCAATCCGAACGACACGCCATATGCCCCCTCATCCATTGCCTGTTCGAGCAAGTACAGCAAGGTGTTCATCTCATCGCGCGTGAGTGGATTCGATTCATATCCGCGCAGCGACATTCGCGTTGTTCCATGACCCGCAAGATTTACCATATTCAGTGGGATGCCGTGCCGTTTACAATAGTCGAAATACTGGCGCATCGATGGGAGCGATACTGCAATTCGTTTTACAAAGTTGTCATTTTCCACTGAACTATCGCTTCCGAAAAACCCTTTACCAACATTTTTAATCATGGCAAGGTAGCGGCTGTTCGGCGCAAAACCGGCAACACCATAACCGCAATTTCCCGTCACGGCAGTGGTGATTCCCTGTTCCAAAAAAGGGATTTTAAGTTCGGGATGCGCGTCAAGCGGCAACACCCAGTCCAAATGCGAATGGCAATCAATAAAACCGGGAGCAATAATTTTGTCAGTGCAATCAATGGTGGTACCGCGAAAACGTATCTCTTTGGGCGTCACTATCTCAATTTCTGTACCCCTTATCATGACATCACCGATGTATGGCAGAGCGCCGCTTCCGTCCACAATAATGCCGTTTTTGAGCAACATTCGGGTGGGCAGATACGAAACATTCATGGTAGGACGCATTCGCGGTGTATAGGTGATCCAGTTGAGATTTTTAGAAGGCCGATGGGGCGTTTCCTCAAAACACTGAAACAACGATAGCGACGACAGCGATATTAGCAAAAAAGAAGTATTTTGCAAAAATTCCTTGCGCGTCTTTTCACCTTCAAATATCAATTGATCAAATTCCATAGATTTCTCCACCGTTTCTATTTAAGTAAATTTCTTATCTTGACTGGTTTTTAACGTCTAGCGGAGAAAAAGCAATAAAAAAAAGGGGAACCTCCCGTTGAAATAGAAAATCAATAAAAAAATAAATCATAGATCTTTTACTCTATTAAGGTCTACCATGTCACTCTAACGTTTTGAGATCAATAAGGGCGCTTAAATGGATAAATCTTAAAATATGCTCAAAATAGGGATGTTTAATAGGGATATCCGTGCAATTTATGCTGTTTTGTTTTCTCTACCGCGTTTGTGAAATTTTTGTGTGCCTTTGCGATAGTGGGTTATGCGTCGCATTTCTTTAAATTTTGTAACGCTTTCCACCCCCAAGATATGCGAGTATTTGCGCAATTTCCCGTATTGAATATCCTTTTTTTCAATTTGCCACAATTTTTTCTTGTATTACGTAAATACGCGCACTTGTTTTGGTAAATCATTCGTTGGTTTGTGTTCCCATACCATTGCCATCATTCCATCGAAAAATTCGTATTTCTCCAAAAAGGCGATGTTGCAATAGCTTAATCCTTCGCATCTTTGCTAACTCTAACACCGCTAAAAAAGTAACCGCAATCATCATCCGCGAAGGGGATGTGGAGAAAAGCTCGGTAAACACAATACCATCCCGTATTGCCAATGCATTTTCGATATGCAATATCATATCGCTTATTAGTATCTCATCTAATAATATTTCTTCTTGTGCAATTGTTTCCTGCGCATCGATAATTTCGGAAAACGCCTTCAGTAAATCAAAAAGAGTTACTTCAACATATATTTCATTACCTACTATTTCTACAGGATTCTGTTTACGGAAAAAACAATTGGATTGGCGATCTAACTTTTCCTTTAACACTCCTGCTGCAGCCTGAAATTTTTTGTACTCAAGCAATCGCTCAACCAGATCGGGAGGAAGGGGAGGAACAAAATATTCATCTTCCATGCGATCCGAAGGCAAGAGGGCTTTCGTTTTATAATACAGAAGTTCTGATGCCATAACGATGAATTCAGAAGCGATTTGTATATTTAAACTCTCCATCATCTTTAAATACGAAATATATTGCTCTGTTATTGTTGCAAGTGGAATTTCAGTAATATCGAGTTTCGATTCACGGATCAAATTCCACAGAAGGTCTAATGGGCCTTCGAATTTATCGATGGTAATAATGCATTTTTCAGCTGCTATTGTACTCACAGTATTAATTCCTCTCTATTGCCTGTTCATTTGCAATTACCAGAAAATATGGAATGGGCACTCGTTCATTAAACAATTTTCATGAATTGTCGTAAAACAAATAAAGCGACACTCACTATGCCGCTTTTCCCATCACAAAATTTCCTTATTCAACAAATTAAGAAAGCGCTTTTTCGGCCGCTTTTTGTAGCCTCTCAGGAGGAAATGGCTTCACCACAAAATCCTTTACCCCAATTTTAATTGCTCTGGTAAGAAGATTTTCCTGACCAAGTGCTGTTACCATAATAACGCGCGCATTAGGATCAATCCGCAAAATTTCTTCTGCTGCTTCAATTCCATCCTTTTCCCTCATGGTAATATCCATTGTTACCAGATCGGGTTTAAGCTTTTTATATAATTCAACTGCTTCATTTCCATTTTCTGCTTCACCAACAACTTCGTGTCCTTTTGGTACCAGAGCATCGCGCACCAATGTACGCATGAATTTTGCATCATCGACAATTAAAATCCTTGCCATCACCCACCCCAAATAGATGATTTAAATATTAGTGAATTCATATAATAAATTATCAATTGTTTAAAATCAAAATGATTATCGCTTCCCCGCTTTCTTACATATTGTTTTTGAAAGATTAAAGCGTTTTTTTCTGCAAATTTATTTTTTTTAACTAACCCTCGCGTTTCCACCTCGCTTTCCCCCTGTGACGCAGTATTTGCACCCATTTCCTCTCTACGATTTGTTCCTCTGCTCTTTCCGTGCACATTCATGCGTTCAAATGATTATCATCGCACTTTTTCTTTTCCAAGGCTTATAATAATTAATTTCTGTACACAACCCAGCATTTGATAAAAATATAGCAAATGTCATTATATTAATCAACAATAAATTTTGACAATAGAAAATTTTATGCAACATTACATAACGGTTATAAATATTCAATTATTTTTTTTGGAATCTCTTGAAGCGGTACGATTGCATCAATCGCACCCATTTCCACCGCAACCCGATTCATTCCATAGACAACCGAAGTTTCCTCATTTTGGGCAATTGTGGCTCCGCCGTTTTTCCTAATATGAAGTATCCCCGATGCTCCATCGCGTCCCATTCCGGTCATAATTACACCAATGCATTCTTTCCGGTACGTTTCTGCTACCGAGTCAAAAAGCACATCAATCGAAGGGCGATGCCCAGATACCTTTTCTCCTTTCACAACCCGAATGACGTTATTCTTTCCTTTTTTTTCTACGAGCATATGCGAATGCCCAGGAGCAATGTATCCATGGCCCGGCTTTATCTCATCTCCATCTTCTGCTTCTTTAACATCCAAGGCACAGCTTGAATTCAAACGCTCAGCGAAAGCTTTCGTAAAGCCTTCTGGCATATGTTGAACCACGAGTACTGGTGCAGGAAAACCTGCTGGTAACCCTTTAAACACGCTTAACAGAGCAGAAGGCCCTCCTGTCGATGTTCCGATTGCGACAACCCGCGATGTTGTTCCTTTTACTTCGAGAGGCTTTGACACAATTTCGTTAACTTCGCGCGCTACATCTTTTCGAACCAACCGTACCTTCGAACGATATACCGATTTTACTTTATTGATGAGCAAATTCCCAATTTCTTCAACGGTGAGCGAAAGAATTGACGAAGGCTTTGGTATAAAATCGACTGCACCATATTCCAGCGCGCGAAAGGTTGGTTCTGCGCCATCTTGTGTGAGAACGCTCATCATGATGACAGGCTTCGGATTGGTGTGGACAATGTGCTTGAGCGCTTCTAACCCATCCATGATGGGCATTTCGATATCCATGGTGATGACATCGGGATCCAACACTTTTGCTTTGAAAATAGCACTCTTGCCATTATTCGCAGTCCCCACTACTTCTATTTCAGGATCCGATTCCAAAATATCGGTAATGATTTTCCTCACCAATGCGGAATCATCAACCACCAATACTTTGATCTTTTCAGACATTAGTCTCTCAATTTTTCGACAAGCGTCTTTAGTGAGTCGGTATCGGGAAGTACGAGCATGTTGCCAATTATGCGATCATCGCCATAGTAAAAATCCGTTTCCATTATGAGAGCATAGTCGCTCTTTATGCTGTGCATCACAAGAATAGAATCCAATGTGGCTTGCATGTAGTCGTGTATTACCTGTCTCTTATACACATCT
>JAOAAF010000038.1 GCA_026419015.1 Spirochaetota bacterium | reverse complement strand
CGACTTACGCTTCTTTCTGGCGATGATAATTTGTTGTTACCGGTTCTTGCCATTGGAGGTAAAGGTGTGGTGTCGGTAGTGGCGAATGTGATCCCATCAGATGTGAAAAGAGTAATCACATTATACCAAAGTGGGAAGATCGAAGAGGCACGTGCGCAATTTTATAAGATACTCCCCCTCTGCCGTGCGATGTTTTTAGAAACAAATCCAATCCCAGTAAAAAAAGCGATGGAGCTTTTAGGATTTTGCACAAGTGAAATTCGATTGCCGCTTACGCCGCTAAGTGCACAAAATGCGCAAACGCTTGAAACCATTCTTCGCGAATATGGGGTGCTTTCATGAGTTTAATCGCGGTAAATGGTGCAGCAGGAAGAATGGGGTTACATGTGATGACTGTGATTCTCGAAAGGGGGCATACGATTGCAGCTGCATTTGAACGAGAAAAATCTCCGCATGTGGGGAAAAAAATCACAACTGCGATCCAGGGTTCATTTACTGCGAAGGACTTGGATGTTAATTTTGAGGTGGTATCGCAAGAAAGGCTTACCAGGTGCGATGGGGTAATCGATTTTTCAACACCTGAGGCAACTATTAATCTGTTACAACACGTGGTTGATTTAAATAAGCCAATCGTGATTGGGACAACGGGTTTTACAGAGGAACAAACGGTTAAAATAAAAAAAGCAGCAGAACGAATTCCTATCGTGTTTTCGCCAAATATGTCGGTGGGGGTTAATGTTCTATTTAAACTTACAGAACTCGCGGCAAAAACATTGCGCGATTCGTACGACATTGAAATTTTCGAAGCTCACCACCGCCTAAAAAAAGATGCACCATCGGGCACTGCTAAAAAATTATTTGAAATTATTAAGACTGCAGTGGCGCAGTTGGAAAACTATCGGTGTGTAGAAGGGAGATCAGGAATTGTGGGAGAGCGGAGTAAGGATGAAATTGGCATGATGGTACTTCGTGGAGGGGATATCGTGGGAGAGCATACTGTTTTTTTTATTGGTGAAGGGGAAAGGCTTGAATTGACGCATAGAGCGATGAGTAGAAAAAATTTTGCAATTGGTGCTGTATTGGCACTGGAATATATTTTGCACAAATCGAATGGATTGTATTCGATGTTTGATGTTTTGGGGTTTTGAATGCAGGATAATGAATTTGAAAATAATAACGAAATACGCACATTTGTAGAAAATCCATACGATCCGGAAAGATTAAGCCCAGAAGATGTGATGCGACATTTTTTTGTCGATGATGTGCCGATTTTGCCGGTAATATCAAAGGCGGGGACGCTTCTGGGAATTTTGCGGAAGGATGATTTAGTTTCAGAGTTAAGCGATATTGAGAGGGTACGTAAGCAGAAAACTGATCAAATTGTTCAAAAACTTATTAAAAAAATGGATGTCGATGATCTTCTTCAGTATGTCGCAAAGCATAAGGAATTTTCAGTAATAAATATCTTTGGAGAACATGTCGGAAAATGGAGTTGGCTTCAATTATTGGAAGCGAGCGAATCTGCACCGAAGAAAAAGCAATCATCGCATGAAGTAACAAAACAGAAAGATTTAGAAATACTCGAATGGATAATTTATTCTATTTTGGAACATATACCCAGACCACTGTATGCAATTAACAATAATGGGAAAACGATGTTTTACAATGGGCATTTTGAAGAATTGTTACAACAAAGTTTGGGGGATGACTTCGATATCTTGAGCGTAGAAAAAATTTTTTCAGATGCCGAAAAAAATGATTTTTATTACAACAACAAAGATGAAATCCTTTTTTATAACCATGTTTTGAACATATATTATGAAAAAATTCCAATGAAAAGCAATAATAGGCAAATTGGGTTTTTGATTTTCTGCGATAAACAGTCGAACATTCCACTTTCCGCATTTCTCACTGAAAAGAATTTAACTAAACAATCTCTTGACGAACGGCTTGCTGTATTAGAAAAAATAATTATATCAGAAACAATAAAAGAAAAAGATTATAATATTGATGAAGCAGCCAAGGCATTGCAGATTCCCAAGAAGAAATTGCAAGAGAAAATTTCTGTATATGGATTAACTGAATCGTTTCAAAAAAAGGAGAAAAAAATGGGGAAAAAGAAATAATTTTTTTATTGACGAAAATAGGTTATCTCTATAGCGTGTTTTTAAGCTATTTAGATCAAATCATTTCCCCGAAATTGGTTCGCAAACTGCATGTAAATGTAATTGCTTGCAAATTCAATGTTATAAATAAACCATACGCGAAAGTGAGAGTATTTTTTAAAATAAAGGCGAGTGTGTATATACAGCCATTTCAATTTAAAAAGTGAAATAAATGCATATAGTGAACTTATGTGAAATTGTTGATTAAGTTAGTAACAGGTGTGAATGCACTGTGGTTACTAAAGTATTAATTCTTTATAATTCATGTAATGTTTATTCCAATCTTACTGTAATTTCGAGTAACTTCGTGAGCAATAGTGCCTTTCGTTGGGTTTCAAAATTTAAATATTTAAAATTGTTGTTTGCCGTACCTCATATGGAATAGTAATGCTGATTTAGAGAAAATTTGCAGGTTCTTCTGCAGAAAAAATATTATTAAAAATTATTTAAGGTGGTTCATGGCACGAGTATCAGAAAATGCGAAAGCAAATAATCGCTCAAAAAATGGAAATTCAGATCAAAATCAGGTAAATGAGCGATTTACCAATAATGGAAATGGCCAAAAAAGAATTAATATAATTGAGAATAGGCTCGATCTGGCTGAATTAAAAACGAAGACGATTAATGAGTTGTATGGAATTGCAAAAGAAATGGGATTAGAAGGGACCTCTGGCTTAAAAAAACAGGATCTCATATTTGAAATTTTAAAAGCACAAACAGAAAGAAATGGCTTAATATTTTCAAGTGGAGTACTTGAAATATTAAATGATGGATATGGTTTTCTCCGATCTCCAAATTACAACTATCTTCCCGGCCCTGATGATATTTATGTTTCTCCATCGCAAATACGCCTTTTTGGGTTGCGCACTGGTGATACCGTAACGGGACAAATTCGGCCACCTAAAGATAATGAGCGCTTTTATGCGCTTTTGAGAATTGAGGCGGTTAATTTTGAAAACCCAGAAAATTTACAGAAGCGGTTCTTCTTTGATAATCTAACGCCATTATATCCAATGGAAAGGATTAATTTAGAAACTGATTCTGACAATATCGAAATGAGAATAATGAACATCATTACTCCAATTGGAAAAGGGCAACGGGCACTGATAGTAGCACCACCGCGCACTGGGAAGACAATCCTCCTTCAGAAAATTGCGAATTCAATTACAAGAAATCATCCTGAGATAATACTTATTGTACTACTCATCGACGAACGGCCAGAAGAAGTTACCGATATGTCTCGTTCTGTGAAAGGCGAAGTGATATCATCCACGTTTGATGAACCAGCGTCGCGACATGTGCAGGTTGCAGAGATGGTGTTAGAAAAAGCAAAGCGTTTGGTTGAACATAAGCGGGATGTAGTTATTTTGCTCGATTCTATTACGCGCCTTGCACGCGCGTATAATCAGGTGGTACCAACGAGTGGGAAAATACTTTCTGGCGGTGTCGATTCCAATGCACTGCACAAGCCGAAACGATTTTTCGGTGCTGCTCGAAACATAGAAGAAGGCGGAAGCCTTACAATACTTGCAACCGCACTTATCGATACGGGAAGCAGAATGGATGAAGTTATTTTTGAAGAATTTAAAGGTACGGGTAATTGCGAACTTCATTTAGATAGAAAACTTGTTGAGCGGCGTGTTTTTCCCGCAATCGATATTAATAAATCGGGAACAAGAAAAGAAGAACTTCTGCTTGACGAAGAGGAGCTAAATAAAATATGGGTATTGAGAAAGGTAATTTCAGCGATGAGCCCACTAGAAGCAATGGAGCTGCTTATCGAAAAGATGAGGTTAACAAAGAATAATAAAGCATTTTTTAAAGCAATGAATGCATAAATAGTTTATATTAGAGGGAAATTGCTATGAAAAAAGGAATACATCCCGAATACGTCGATACGGTAATCAAGTGTGCATGTGGGAATGAAATTCGAACTCGTTCGACCGTGCCAAATTTACATGTTGAGATTTGTTCAAATTGTCACCCCTTTTATACGAAAAAGCAAAAGATTGTCGATAGCGCTGGAAGAGTTGAGAAGTTCAAAAAGAAATACAATATTAAATAAATAGTTTTAAAACGGGTACTGTGGTTTATGCAAAAGGAGGTCGATTTGAAGAAAATAATCGGCCTTTTTTGTATTAATTGTCTTATGCATCTGATGCGGTGAAGTGATTTTTCATAGAATTTTGCAAAAGGGCAATGTATTTTCACAAAATATTTTAGTAAAAGGAGCTCAGCCATGTCCGATTATAAATTTTATCTAGTTGAAAAAAAACCACCAATTGCATGGGTATATTTAAACAGGCCGGAAAAATATAACGCAATGAATGAACCGGCGTGGATGGAATTACCTTTAATTTTTAAAGATTTACACTATGATGACGAGATTAGGGTTGTAATCATTTCGGGAAAGGGAAAACATTTTTCTGCGGGAATCGATTTAATCGGAATGGCTGGAGTTGTGCCCGAAATTGGAATAAAAGAGCAGTTAGGAGCAATTAAATGGAAGCTGTTGCCAAAGATTTACATGCTTCAAGAAACAATGACATGTATTGAAAAGTGTAAAAAACCTGTGATAGCAGCAATCCATGGGTATTGCATTGGTGCTGGTTTAGATATGGTAACTGCGTGCGATATTCGCTTGTGTACTACCGATGCACAATTTTCACTTCGAGAAGCAGCAGTGGGTTTCGTGGCCGATGTGGGGGTATTGCAGAGATTACCGCATATTGTTGGTCATGGAATAGCGCGGGAGCTTGCATTTACTGCAAAAAACATTGATGCAAAGCGCGCGAAGGAAATCCACTTAGTGAATGAGATTTTCGAAGATTATGAATCGCTAATGATTGGTGCAGAGAAGATGGCAAATGAAATCGCAGAGAATTCCCCTCTTGCTGTACAGGCATCAAAGGATGTGCTAAACTATTGCATTGGGAAATCGGTTGATGATGGCTTAAAGTATGTAGCATCGATTAGTGCGAATATTATTCCTTCGAATGATCTCTATGAAGCAATGGCTGCGATGATGGAGAAACGAAAACCTAATTTTACCGGGAAATGATTATCATAGTTGGTTTTGTACTCACTAGTTAGAATGGGGGATTGGTTAAGTGGTACTTAATCTTTATTATCCGGTAACGTTGGTGGAGGGGATTCTTATCTTTGGAGTATATTCTTTTGCAGGATGGATCATAGAAGTGGTATACCGTTCATGGAGTCAAAGGCGCTTTGTTAATGCCGGATTTCTTTTCGGGCCATTTGTACCGCTATATGGAATGGGTGCCCTTCTTGTATGCACTCTCGGTTTTGTGATGAAAGGGTATCATCCATTTTTTTTTATCATGGCAATCGCAATCGTGTTATCGATGCTGGAATATTTTATTGGTTTTTTTTCGGAAAAGACGCTTGGACTTAAACTATGGGATTACAGTAATAATAGATTTAATCTCCATGGACGAATATGTCTTACTTTTTCCATTGTGTGGACTCTTTTGGCTGTTGGGCTTGCGTTATTTGTTCATCCCAAAATTTATTCTGCAATCAAATCGCTTGATCCAGTTTTATCACAACAACTAGCTACTGCGTTCATGTTCTATTATGTAGTTGATTTAAGCATTTCGACGATTTCTGCATTCAAATTTAAAAAGAAAGCATCTGATCTTTTAGCAAACTTTTCGTTTAAAAGCGATGAGGAGTTACAAACAATTATTAGATCGCTTAAGCGTTTGCTTAATTCTTTCCCTAATTTAAATCGTTATCTTGATGGAACATTTCAAAATAATTTGCGAATGAGGGTTGGAAATGTAATTAGCAAAATAACTAATCAGGCGGTAAAGGAACTAAAGAGTCGCAAACCGATTGATAAAGAGTACATATCAATCGTAAAAGATATTTTGATGAATAGCGAATTTCAAAAGTTACGAAATTATTATCATCATAATTCATCGATATATGACCATGCGCGAAGAGTTTCATATGTTTCGTATAAAATTTGCAAAGTGTTAAATCTCGATTACCGCGCCGCTGCGCGCGGTGGCTTGCTTCACGATTTTTTTCTGTACGATTGGCGCACCCATACCGAACCTGAACTCGCATCGAATAAATTGCATGGAATTCACCATCCTCGGATAGCATTAAAGAATTCAGAGAAACAATTTTTGCTCTCTGAAAAAGAGAAAGATATTATTGTGAAACATATGTGGCCTTTAACGCTTACTCCACCTCGATATAGGGAATCGTATGTCGTTACATTTGTTGATAAGTATCTCTCATCGGCGGAATTTTTCGCGGAATTCGCAAAAAAGGCCACCTCGTTCACTCGAAGAAAGTATTCTTAAAAAACAATCGAGGCGGTAAGGCCCAATGCAGCTCCCGTCGTAGGATAGTATATTATTGGAATTTCAATTTTTACCAAAAAGATATTGAAACCAATTCCGCCCATTATTTTTGGTCGTATAAGAGAAGGGGACACGTCGCGCGTGCTTCCATCGACTTGTACAATCCCGTTTTGTGTCAGGGTTGTCCCGGTAACAGATACTTCACCTGTAGAAGTGAGCAAGATATCCGATGAGCCAAAAATTATATCTGCACCAATACCTGCTGATATATTTAAAAACCATAACAATTGGAACGATGTGACGATTTCCAGCGGAATCGTATATGTAGTGATATCAAACCCAAAGTTAACTGAAGGATCTAATTCAAGTTGGATTGAGCCTGCTACCGGTTGAGTAATTGTGTCGAGTTGTAGTTCAAAGTTAACTTCATTGTGTTGGTAAATAATGCCACTCCCAATTGATATACCTCGCCATTTTAATAAACCGACAAAAAAGCTTCGTGGCATATATATTCCATAATTGACGCCTATGCCAAAGGTTTTATTTGAAAATTTATAATCGTTTTCGGCATCGTCGACATTAAATTGGCCAAGTTGGAGGCTCAAATACAAGTGTGGAAGAATGAATCGCGCATGAATCCCGGCAATTATTGAAGCGCTTACAGAAAAACCAGCTGAAATATCCCCATCGTTTTTAATGTCATCTTCAATTTTTTTTTCATAATAATTTGGGTCAATGCTTGGTGCTTGGAGGCCAATCATAAAACCGACACCAACAGCAAAGAGGTCGTAATTTTGATACCCTTGTAGACTAGAGGAATGTGAGGTAAAGGCATTTGTATCGGCAAAGCCTTTGGCTAAATCTGTTTGATTTTTGAAAAGGGCGAGTTGTGAATTCGCTGTGGCGACAGCGGCATCGAGAGCACTTTGTAATGCTGCATCATTCGTGCCGTTTTTGGGGTATTGTATCACATACATGGTAGCAGGAAAAACATACGAAGTGATTGATAAATAAGCGGATGCAAAAAGAATGAGGATGAGTGTTTTCTTCATCGGTCCCTCCTGTAAAAAGTTTTAATAAAAGATTTATCTGTAAAACAACAAAATAGTGAAAAAAAAGCCGCAAATCTAGCGGCTTTTATTAAAGTGAATTATATTTTAATAGTCATTTTCATTGTGCTGTTGGGCTTTTGGCTTCTGCGGTGTTAGCTTTTTTTTCATGTTTTTGAGTGCATTTTTTTGTTGCTTTCCTGTGATATCTTCTGGGAGAAGCTTTTTTCCTTGATTTTTTTACTTCTTTCGTTTGAGATTTTTGTTCGGTTTGAGCAGTCGAGCTTGAAGAGGGCTCTTCTGCAGAAAGGAAACCTAAAGAAATGCAAAAAAGAATTGAAACAAAAACAACCAAAGACTTTTTCATATTGGTGCTCCTTTATAAATTTTTAATAGGCCGCCGCAGAATTTAACCTGCGAGTGTAAATTCCTTATTTTTTGTGAAAACGATTTTATGTCAAATTTTTTTTAAAAAAATTATTTCTTTTGCAAAATAATCTTTTCGTTTTGTAGCTGAGCATTAAGCAAAAGTATTTTGCGGAAATCGTTATATGCGGTCGCGTTAATTTTATTTTGTGTCAACTTTGTAATATGTGTAACCGTAATTGTATCTGATGATCTGTTTTCAATTAGAGAAAAATTGATTGATATTGTTTCGTTTTCATAATTTTTGTTTGTGGGCAATTTTATTGCTTTGTAGTCTTTTGGAATGTTGAATACAGTTGTTTCGCGTATTGTGTGTGGGGTGTTTATGTTTAAGTTATATCTGCGTTTTTTTTGTAATGTAAGAGTTTGAAACTCTTCGGAAGGTATTAAGATGCTTTTAAAGGATATTAAATTGTTAAACAATTGGCAAAAATCGGGAATGATGATCGTATACGCATAGTTGACTGGTTGATCGGTGCTTTTATTAATAATTGTAAGGTTTTTTATTATAGAATTGGGATACTCTTTGTTCCAATATTCGTTTAATTTTTTCACCATACTGGGGATGTGTTGTAATGAGTACCGTGCTGAAGGGGCAAAAAGACCTCCTCTTTTTATTAAATGGCGATTGATGTGAGCGCTTCCATCAGGATTGATTGAAACTGTATTTGTGATTTCTAAAAGATTTGGTTCAAACAATGAACTTTGAACTTCTCGGAAAATGTAACCATGTTCATTTAAAATAAATGCTTTCACACCAGATGCATTTTCTGGAATTTCACGGAAATCTGCAAAAGAGGCAGTTCCATCCAAGAAGAGTTCCTCTCCGATGTTGACATAACATATTGCGTGGTTGAAAAGACCAATCCAGGGAAGCGATAGATCAATTTCTCCGTGATCGGATGTGCGAATTAATGCGAATCTCGCATCAATACCAGCGATTCTGAGGAGCGATACAATGAGCAATGCGATGTCTTTACAATCCCCCATTCCAGAAGCGTAGGTTTCAGCAACTGGCCGTGGTTGTATGTTGCCTATACCGAATTCGAAGCCGACGTAACGAATACGGGAGGTAACCAGATTATAAATCTTCCGTATCTTTTCTAAAGAGGTATCGGAGGGAGAGAGTATTTGGGCAAGATCGCGACGCATGCGTTCGCTAGGAATATCTCTCCCTTTCAAAAGATTCCAATACCATTTGTATAATTCATTCCATTCTGTAAAAACAGAAGTTATTATGGTGGGAAGAATTTCAAAAGATGGGGGCATGTAAGGTTCATCATAGAGCGGTTCGATGTTTTTAAGATATACAGTATACGATTTTTTATTGGATTGTTGTTCGATTGTTGGTGTGGTTGAATGATTTTTTATTACTACATTCAGCTTTTTGTCTTTAGGGAAAAGAATCGTTGTTTTTGAATGAAGAACTCTATGTTTGCCACCTATCGTGTTAACAAAACCAAATGCGCCTTTGAATTCATCGATCCCTTTTGTTTTTATTGTATACGAGATATCGACTAAACTTCCTTCGCGAAGGGAGGGCACAGTGAGTATGTGTGCAATTGCGTCGTAATAGAGACGGCTTTCGGGGTCAGAAATAGATTGAATCTTTGTTTCGGATGTTTCTACGCGTTTAGCATTGTTTGTGACAGTGCACAGAATTTTTTCAAGCGTTTCATATGCAGGGTTTAGAATTATTGCATGGTGAGACAGATCCTTGATTGCGTTGTATGAATGTATTTTGTAAATGAGATGCACATGTTTCTCTTTTGTGCCATCGTAAAAAACGTTATACGTCGTATTATCGGAGAGTACAACTGCTGGTTCGTGCATGTACTTTTTGCTTTCCGCAATCAATTCTTCTAGCGGGGTTTCAGAAAAGGAGGTATCGTTATACGATTTCGAAGGATCGAGAAATGATAAATATTGATTGATAAATAAATTTTTGGTATTTTTTTCAAATGCTTCTGTAAAATAATACTTTGCGATATCATCCTTTCCAAGTTTATGGTAAGTTTCGGCTAAAAAAAGCAAAATCTTCTCGTTATGAGGTGAGATGGCATAAGCAGAAGATAAATATGGAAGTGAAGCGCCAGCATAATAATTTTTCTGCACAGTATCTGCTGTTTTCAAATATAATTCAATATCGTTTTTCAATAAATTAATTGATGAAATGAGAATATTTTCTGCTTCGAAATATTTTCCGATTGAATTTAGAGAATCAGCTGCTTTTAAAATTGAAAAGCGATCGGTTTTGTTGAGCGAAAATAATTTTTCGTAATGCATTAATGTAGAATGAAAATGTTTATTTTCGGCGAACACTTTCGCAAGGAGTTGATGACCTGCTGACGGAAAGTGAGATGAAAGAAGTTTTTCCCCGATTTTCTGCGCTTCAAAATACCATTTTTGAGCTAAACATAAATTTCCATGTTGGATTGCGGCAAGGGGTGAAGAAGGATTAATGGCATACATCGCTTTTATGAGTTTATCTGTTTCATAATAAAGTTTATTATCGATGTATAAATCAGAAATATGCGAAAGTGCTTCGAGAAAATCGTTTTTTTGGTTTATTGATTTTCGAAGGAAATGCTCTTTATGCGATATCTCATTAGCGCAAAGCGATAAATAGAAATTGGCATAAGGAGAAAGCAGTTTATCATTGTACACTTTTGAAAAATATTGTACTGCCTCAGTTCGTTCTTTTGATACGAGTTTTGCTGCATAAAGTAAGTAACCTGTATGAAATGCATGCCAAATTTCATCATCAGCATAAGACTGCATAGCCTTAAGTGCATCAAAAAATGTGTGGTGAATATCTTGCGGTTTTTGTAATTTGAGCGAAGAACTTTTATGTTTTACAATTAATGGATTTCCTTGATGGTCGGTGATCCGAATTGCAAATGTGCAACCTGCTTTAGTTCCAAATGTTTTGATAATCAATGGGTACGTGCCTGCTTTTAATTTCATCCGTATTTGAAATTGGTCGTATTCGAATTCGTGTTCGGTGAGATCAGAAAAAACTTTTTCACGCGAAAGAGAAACTACCATAGGGCAGTTTTTCCCGATATGGAGGGTACACGCGGTATCATTCAAAATGGAAATCTCTGTGTAAAATAAAAATGCATTGCCAAATACTGATGGGTATAAATGTGAAATAGTAATTTTCCCAGAATGATCGGTGGCAATGAGAAAAAAATTTTCTTTTTTGCATGATTGAACCGAAAATTCTCGTTCTACATTCAATGTGTTTTCAAGATCATTGATGTGAGCAATTTTAATTGGGGCGGATATGAGGAATTCATTCAAAAATCCGAGTTGAGAGGATAGCTGTTGAACTTTTTGGAGGTTTCCTTGGCTTAAATATAATTCGAGCAGTAGAAGTTTTGCACGAGAGCTACGGGCGAGAGTGGAATTTTTATTTATTGCACTTACAAGCATGTCGATTGCATCGGTAAATAGTTCTGGATAGCGTAGAATTTCTTTTACGCGAAAAAGCCAAATTTCAGCTTTTGCTTGTGAATCTGTGTGAGCAATTTCATGGGACGCAACTGCAAAGGCTTCCTTGATCTTGTCTTTTGCTTTTAGTTCCAAGAAAAGTAAATCGGAAAAGCGATTACTGAAAGAAAGTTTGTTGAAAGCCAGTATGATTATTATAATATAGAACAATAACGTTTTTTTCTTTGACATATTAGTTATCCAATCGTTTCATATTCAAATAAGAGGATCATGAGTAATGAAAAAACTTCTTCGCTATCCTTATATTGTACTAGTGGCATTTATTAGTATAATAATAATTGTTACAATTATTTTTTATACATTTTTTTTTCCAGATGGCCTGTGGAGCGGGGAATATTACCATGAGCCTTCAGATCCATTGCACAATGCGGTAGTCTTGTATTATCAAAATAATCAACGAGAGGCAAAACGGTTATTGTTGGAAATTGCAAAAAATAAAAAGTATACTGGAGGGGCATACATCAATTATGCGATGCTTCTCGAAAAAGAAGGGAATTACTCAGAAGCGGAGGAGTACTATGTAAAAGCTTTTCGCGTTGGTGAGCGCATTTCTCTTTTATATCTTTTTGCATTATATGCTCGATTAGAGAAAGCGCTCCCACAAGAAATAATAAATGCCATTAAGGAAATTTCGTCCCTTCATAATTTGTATTGGATAGATGTTTGGAAAGCTGAAGAGAAACTCAAACAAAAAAATTTTACTGATTCATACAAATATCTTGAAAAGGCAGTCGAAAGTGGGTTGCCGAATTGTGGTCTCTTTTATGTTGATCCTATTTACGAATCAATAAAAAATCAACCGAAGTTCGAAGAGCTGTTAAAAAAAGCGAAAAAAAACGCATTAACGCATCGGCAGTTAGAAAAAGCAATGGAAGATGAGTATGTAGCTTATTACAGAGACAAGCCAACAGGGATGTCGCGTTTGCTATATCGAATTTTCATTTTGAATGATAAAACAACTACAACAGATATTGAAAAATCGCTTCTTGAGATTTTACAAAAAGAAGAAAATGTTCGAGATAGAGCAATTGCCTTATATCGACTCGCAAGGATTTGTGCAAAAAGAAATGATGAGCAGAATGCGAAGAAATATCTCGATATGTTTAAGGAGATAATCGAAAAAGATAAAAGCGACAAAACCGGTTTTGTAGTGCGCGTGAAAAAACTTGGTGAGGATCTTTTTAATAACGATCCTTTCTTGAAAAAATTAAATATGGCATTTTAATAAAACGCATGCGTTTATCCTTAATTGGTTAGGTTGTATTTTTCTTGTGCAAGCAGTATGTACTTTTCTTTTTTTACCATTTTTCTGAGATTTCTCAGCGTTTTGAAAGGTATTTCTTTACTTGTAAGGTTGGCAAGGCGAGGTGGAATATTGCCGCCTGGATTTGCTTTAATTATAAAAACAACCTCGGTTTTATGCGAATTTATTTTTTTTAAATGCCATTGGCCAACAAGTTCTGTCATTCGCACCACACCTGGACGAGGTGGGATCGATGAATCTTTTAGCGCAGTGAAAATGATTTTAACCTTTCCGTTTGGGATGTCGGCATTTCCAATAGAACGGACGACAACATCGCGATTAGAAACTGGCCAAGGTGCTCTATTCATTGAATACACAAGATAGTCATTTTCGCTTATTCTTTTTAGAACTTTTGCTTCGATGCAGTCAGCCATCCATTCGGGTTGAGCTTCGACATCGCGCAATACCTCCACAATGACTTCAATGGGAGAATCGATAATAGCAATACCTTTAAATTCATCCAATGGCGAGCCAGGTGTTGGGCGCGTGTAGATTTTAATGCCATCCGAGTTTTTTACTTCATGCCAATCATGTTGAGCATTAAGCGAACTAACAATAGAAAGAAAAATTACAAAGCCCAAAATAACGCACTTTTTCATAAAACCCCTCTTGACGGTAATACGCGGCGATACGTTTACATTAATCCAAAAAATATTATTATGTTAGTGGAATAAATAAACATCATCGCATTTAAACGTCAACCATAATATGTACTATTATTATATACAATTTTAAAAATTAATACATAAATGTGATGAGTAATTATAAATCATTTTGATTTTATTTACCGATGCAAAATCTACTAAAAATCGAATTTAGTACATCGTCGACTGCTATTTCTCCGGTAATTTGAGAGAGAAGGTCAATTAAATTTTGTATTTCAAACGCAATAATTTCAATCGGTTCTCGATTTTCAAAAAGGAATTGGATTTCAGAGGCTTTCATCGATGCTTCTTGTAAAATGTATTGTATTTTTTGATCGGCAAAATAGAAATTTTTTTGTTCTGGGAATTCTTCTGTTAAGAGAGCAATTATCGATTTTTCAAGATTGTCTAACCCTTCTCCCGTTTTCGCAGAAAATGGAATTATTGGAAATTTAAGTTCTTGTTGAAAGTAAAAAATTCTTTTGTTTCTTTCGTATTCTAAAATAAGGTCAATTTTGTTTGCGAGGATGATAATTTTTTTCGATTTCGAATGCTGAACGATTTCCTTTTCTATCGGAGAAAGTTCTTCGGTTGCATCCAATACTAAAAGGAGTATCGATGATTCGTCAATTTTTCTTCGACTTAACTCGACCCCTTTCTTTTCAATTTCGCATGCCGGTGTATTTATTCCTGCAGTGTCATATAGATTGACATGAAAGCCACCAAATTGTATTGTTTCTTTAATTACATCTCGTGTTGTTCCGGGAATATCGGATACGATAGCGCGTTCCGAATTGAGTATAAGATTGAGTATGCTCGATTTTCCAACATTTGGCCTGCCGACAAGTGGAATATCAATCCCTTGTGCAATTTTCTCTCCAATAGCGCATTGATTATAAATTTCAATCAACTGGTTTTGAATATTTCGCATATCGTTGATAGCTTTTTCTGTTGAGATGAATTCGATATCTTCTTCTGAGAAATCGATACTCGCTTCAACATCTGCTTTAATTTTTATCAGATCTTCGCGCAGGCGATGAATTTTTTCTCGAAGCGATCCATGCATTTGCGCGAGTGCTGCGCGTAATTCCCATTCTCCCCTCGCTTTTATGATTCTGTTTATTGCTTCTGCGGCAGTAAGATCCATTTTACCATTGAGAAATGCACGTTTGGTAAATTCACCTGGCTCGGCTAGGCGTGCGCCATTTTTAATGAGGACATTCAATATTTTTTTCACGATTAGTGGATTTCCATGGCAGCAGATTTCAACCATATCTTCACCAGTGTAACTGGAAGGTGATAAATATGAAATAACAACTACATCGTCGATTTCATTATTTTCAAAAAAGATTTTTCCATGGATTGCTTTTCGGGGCAACAAAGCGGATGGTTTTTCAAAACAGTGCGAGATAATTGAAATTGCCTTTGGACCGCTCATCCGAATAATGGCAATCGAAGAAGGAAGGGGAGGAGTTGCCGGTGCGCAAATTGTGTCGTTTGCGTAATACACGTTTGTGCATCACTTTGGCATAATTTTTACTTTTCGATAAATCCCCTGCCCTTCACTTTTTGTCGTGACGCGGCTATCATTTTGAAGCGTCAAATGTATAAGCCGCCGTTCAAATGGATTCATTGGTTCTAATACCCATGGTTTTCCCGTTTTAGACACTTTTGCTGCGATTTCTTTCGACATTTTTCGAAGCGCACGTTCTCGTTTAGCGCGGTATTCTTCAATATCTAATATAATCTTTTTGTTACTGCCGGTTCGGTGGTTTACAATTAAATTGACTAAAAACTGAAGAGCTTCAAGGGTTTTGCCCTTTTTGCCAATGACCAACCCAGAGTATTTGCTATCAAGTTCTACGTAAACTTTATTTTCCCCTTCCTTCAGATCTTTTACCTTTGCTTCGAGTGACATTTTTGATAAAAGGGTTAGTATCACATCTTTGGTAATATCGCCAACATCTTCGGTGGTACCAGTATAATATATCCGTATTTTTGCGGGACGAGAAACGCCGAAACCAAAAATACCGGATTTTCCTTCATCGACAACTTCGATTTGAACTTGGGATTCATCTGTTATTCCAAGTTCAGCTAATCCTTTCTTCTTGGCATCATCTACTGTTTTCCCTTCAACTTCGATTACTTTCATATTATCCTCCCGAAAGCATTGTAACTTTCGTTAATTAATTGTCAAAATTAGATATTGTAAATTTAACCTCATAACTTAATGTAGTAAATATACGTATAAATTTCTACTTGTTTGGTTACAATTTATTTTATCATGTGCCTCCTTCCTGTAATTCTTTTTTTGCTTTTTGATTAATGTATAATTGATGAAGAATTTGCAGAATGTTCTGCATAATCCAGTATAGTATAAGACCAGAAGGCATGTTCCAAAATATAAAAAGAAAAATAAATGGCATGAGTTTTATCATAATCTGTTGCTGCGCAGATTCAGATCCGGGGGTCATCTTTTGTTGCAGATATGTTGTCAGAGTCATCACGAGCGGCAAAATATTAATATTAAAACCTGCGATTGTTGCAACTGTATCGGGAAGTGAAAGATCTTTTATCCAGAAAATGAAAGGTGCCTTCCACAAATCGATTGAATTCACCAAAGCGCTGTAAAGTGCGAAGAAGAATGGCAGTTGCAATAGCAACGGCAAACAACCGCCGAGGGGGTTAACTTTTTCCTTTTTATAAAGATCCATTATTTTTTTATTCATGATGTCGGGTTTGTCTTTGTATTTGGTTTGGATTTCTTTGACTTTTGGGGCTAGTTCCTGCATTCGTTTCATTGACTCCATTGATTTTATTGTAAGTGGCATCAGTGCGATTTTTGTTAATATCGAAAACACAATAAGCGACCATCCGAAATTTCCAATCAGAAGGTTTATTTTCAAAAGGCACCACACCAAAAAATCTCGTATTGGTTCAATGATTACGTTGATATCGGCAGCGTCGCGAAGAGATTCATCTACTTCGACGAGTTTTTGTTTATTTTTTTCACCAACGTATATTTTAAACGTTTTTGTTACTGTTTCACCCTTTTGCAGTGTGGCAATTGGCACAAATATGCCTACCCGTTTTCCGTGGTTATTTCTTCCATCGTGGATGATGCCAGTACCCGTAAATCCTTGGGGAGCCATTAGTAAAAGGAAATATCGACTTCGAACACCAGCCCATTTTGTTTCGCCAATTTCTTTGCGAACCATTTGCTCGTCGGTAAAAAGACCACCCCCTTGACTTCCTGTTTCAAAACTATTATTGGTGAAGTAGACTATTTCAACGTGATTATAGCGATTATCAAAATCCATAGCAGGACCGAGAAAATCGGGTGTAGTCATTATCAGACGGTTTTCAGGAAATGTTATTGGCGCGGTGCCAATGTTTTTAATACTGTGATGCAATTCGAAGTAGTTTTTTTCGGGATAAAATACAAAAGTCTTATCAAATCGAATTTGCTGCCCATCATGAATATGTGCAATAAGGTAGAAGTTTACCGAATTTTCCGAAGTCTTTTCAACATTCCAAAGTGAAGAATTGAAAATGTTTCCTTCAAAAAATTCGGATTCTGTAAAGTAGACTGGAAACTCTAAATTAGATTTTGCATTGATTCCTTTCGGGAGTAAATCTTTTTGTTCAACAACAAGTTCTATTTTTTTCCCATTATAGGAATATTGAAAATTATTGATCGCTGCACCGCGATTTGTCATCGTCACAGTAAAGAGTTTAGTAGATAGAGAGATGTTAATTTCGTCACGAGCAGACTGCACGCTTGTTACTTTATTCGAAGTACTTGTAGTATTCACTGGTTTTTGGGATGAAATTTGAGTTTTATGAAGCTTGGATTTGTCATTTTGGGTCTCTACAGAACGTTGCTGTTGTGGCACTGGGTTGAAAATCAGCATCCAAACAAACCAAACGATTAGAGAAAGCCCAAGTGCAAGGGCAAAGCGTTTATCCATATTCTTCCTCCACAGGATCCGTAACGTTAAATTTCGTAATTGATGAAAGGAAAACAGAGAAGGGAAAGGAATTTCGTTAGCAGATACAATTTTTTAATAATTTACGGTACTGGATCGTACCCACCGTCGCAAAAGGGATGACATCGAATCAGACGACGAAAAATAAGATATATTCCCCACAGTAGTCCGTGTCTTTTTAATGCTTCCTCAGCATATTGAGAACACGTTGGATAAAATCTGCATGATGGTGGCAAGAGGGGGCGTATCGCAATTTGATATGACTTTAATAAAATTATCAATGGTGCAATTAGGATTTTTTTTGCAATTTCGTTAATCATTTTTTACCAGCCCCGCTTTTTGTAGCAATTTAACAATTTCACGTTTAGCTTCATCAAAAGCATATTGTTTGAATTGAATTGTGGGACGGATAATTATATAATTACCTTTTGATAGTATGGGGATCAAACTGCGAATTATTTCCCTCACTCTCCGTTTTGCGATATTTCTTTCGACTGCGGTACCATACTTTTTCCCAACTAATATTCCAATGCGCAAAGTTTCATCGCCATCGTTTAATGTGCCCGTCCCCTTTTTCGCAATCCCTTTTGTGACGTTCGGAATTTGTAATTCCTTTGCCGAATGATTTGTTACACTTTTAAAAAATAAAGTTACTGCAGAATTTGAAATTCGCTTTCCCTTCAATAAAAGTTCCTGAAAATTCTTCCTCCCTTTTAATATAAATGGTTTTCTCACGTATTGTTTTGTGCAATTGCTCTCAAGAATTGATTGAAAATGTCAAAAGTCATCATACAAACATTTTATTCACGTAGCATTATTTTTTGTGATGATGTTCATCCGATACAGTTAATTTATACCTACCTTTCCTTCGCCTCCGTTTGAGAACTTCGCGCCCCGCTGGTGTGCTCATGCGGGTACGAAAACCGTGTGTTTTTAATCGTTTCTTTACACTTGGTTGATATGTCCTTTTCATCGCTTTCCCCTAATATGATTCGTTTAAATCCTTACTGCAATTTTCCCTGATGTGTTTAATAAAGATATAAGTTTCATAGATTTACTGCTATAAATGAATATTCGAAACAAGTATTTTGAAAAATTCAACATAGTCTAATGTATATTCTGGTAATGCTTCGCTATCTGTTATGATCCTTAAAAGGACAAAATGGTAGCCTAATTTAAAAATAATAGTTTAAATGTCAAATTATTTTTTGATAATAAAATTCTTGATTTTATATTAAATACCTGTGAGTGGTGTAGAATTGTTTCAATTTTAAAAATGCACGATATATTGTACATCGTAAAAGAACATGGCAGAACCTATTATTCCACCGCCTGCAAAGCTGTTTATTGGAATTCTTACTGCGCGGGAAGAGATATTTGAACAGGCAAGAAAAATTTTAGAAAAAAAATATGGCGATATTGATTTTGCAACTGCGAAAATTCCTTTTGTCCATACGAATTATTATAGCACTCTAGGCAAAAATATTTTTAAAGTATTGTTTTCATTTAAAAAACTTATCAAACGAGAGGATATTGTCGACATTAAGCTATATACGAATAAGATAGAAAAGAAATTTTTAGAAAGAGATAAACGTTTAATAAATATTGATCCGGGATATTTAACACTTTCAAATGTGTTTTTGGCAACGTGTAAAGACTATTTTCATAGAGCCTATCTGTCTCGAGGTGTATTCCTTGAAAATGAACTGAAATTTATTGCAAAAAGATATGAACCATGGGAATGGACGTATCCTGATTATCGAAAACCGGAATATTTGCATTTCTTTTATAATGTGCGAAGAATTTATTATAATCAGTTAAAAAATAGGTAAGTTTTTTGATTGGACAAGGATGAAAGAAATCTTATTGACAATACATAATCAGTGAGTTACTATTTTCATCGCTTATGGGTAAATTGTGATAATGAAAAGGCCAAAAAAAAAGGATAGTAAATTTATAACGAGGGAACGAAGAACTCAACGCAAAAATAAATATCGAGTTGTTGATCTATATGAACGCGAAAGAGCGATCATAGAGGAAAAAAAGAAAGCTCGATCTCTTCGTCGTAGTTTGTGGTGGAAAGAAACGATTTCAGAAGGGAAATGCTATTATTGTGGTAGAATTTTTAATCCAAGCGATCTTACGATGGATCATAAAATACCTCTTGCAAAAGGGGGTAAGTCAGAAAAAACCAATATTGCACCTGCGTGCAAGGAATGTAATAACAGAAAGAAATACTTTTTGCCAACGGAATGGGAAACGAATTTAAAGTCTTAAAGAATTTTGAAAACTGAAATGCGATTTACAGAATGTCTGAAAAAATAAAAGAACAACTTCGGAAAGGTGAAGTGCTCTTTCTCCAAGGAGAAGAGCCAAAATATTTATATTATTTACACAGTGGAGCGGTGGAGATTCTTTCATGTCCTACGGAATATGAAGGATTGGATAAAGATATAATTATTTCAAAAAGCAAACGAGTGGGAACTATTGGACCAAATTCTCTCATTTCGGGTCTAAGTATCCTTTTTACAGAACCATACCAAAAATCGATTCGGGCAATAGAGGATTCAGTTGTTACCAAATATCCAATCAAAGAAGGCGGTTTTAAACAAATTTCGCAAGAAGATCCTGCGCTTGCATTAAATATTCTAACGCATTTGTTCAAGAGATTTGAGATTTCGATACAGGATGCGACAAAGTATACGAAATTATATCAAAATATTTTAAAAATCAGCGATAATATTGCCCTAGTCATTCGAGAACTCGTAGCACAGGTGAATTCTGAAAACTTGCAGAGTATAATGGATTCTCTCTACGATACCTATATCGCAAATGGCGGTGAGTTCCCACCGGTTGTGGATTCAAAATTTCTCCTTGCTGATAATTCGACGATTTTAAAAAAGAACTATAATTTTCCCGGCCTTCCGCTTGAAACTCTTATCGATTTGCGACAAGCGTCCTTTTTTAAAAAATTTTTGGGATTAAGCAATGCAATGCTTGAATCGATGATACGCGAAAAGCCCGATATTGCAATATATATGTTTGAAATTGTGTCGGAAAACCTTTTGAAAGTACTTGATCGCCTTGAAGCAGTTGCAAACGAGATCGATGAACTTTTAAAAATTATATTTGGGATTGATTCCAGTTGGTCGTGGTTTTTAACAGATCAGCAGGGGTATAGAAAAATAAGTGCAAATGGGAGGCTTGAAAGGGATTTCCTGAAAAATTTGCTTTCTATTTTTGCAAAACTTAATACTGTGTATCAAGAAATATCAGGCCAGAATATGGTTGAGAAATATCCAGGGATTAGAAAATTGCATTCACTGTATGTTTCTCAAAAAAATGAGGAAAATCAGAAGCCGAATGAAGAAAAAGAGCAGGAAATTAGAATTACCAGGATTTCCTCATCTGTTCTCTCGTATTATAGAAATTCCCTCCATCAAATTTTTGAATATTCTCTTGCAGAAAAAGAATTTCAAACAAATTTTCTTAAAGCGCTGAATACTTTTAAAAATATGAAAAATCCCTTCGACACGGAAATAGAAGGAAGGAAAATTCGCCGCACGTTGTCGAGATTCTATTGGGATTTATATGGCAAAGTTTTTGTCATGAGCAAAACAAAAGAAGCCCCTTACCCGGCACGCCTTATGCTTCATTTCGGGTTTATTGATGAAACGCTGATGGACGAAGAACAAATTCCTGCATTACACGAACTCTTGTTGCGATCCGCTGAAAAGGTGCGCATTCCAATTTATTATGAAGAAGAATTTCTCACACTTATTTATGAAGGTAAAGTATCACCAAGTATTAACGAAATGGGGCTTACATATGAGCAGTTTTTAGCTGAACAAGGAAAAGCAAAAACAAAAGAAAAGGAAGCGACCACGCCTGATGAAAATATCAATAAAGTGCTCTATGAAATTGCGCACCGAATTGCATCTACTGTTTCTGTTTGCTCAGGTTCGACCGCAACAGCATTTCCCATCCTCACATCGTTGGTAATGAAAGGTAGCCCCACAAGTTTTCATCTCTCAAAAAAGAAAATTGAAACCACGGTGTTGCAATTACGCGACATCGATTTTTCTGTGTTTTACAGGGAAACTGTTGCAAAAATTGGTGAAGCTCGTGAAGTAATTGAAGAAGAGGTAATTCCAAACTTTATAATCATTCCAAGCGTGGGCACTAAAACTATGTTGTGGCAGGATCTTGAGGGGCCAAACAGAAAAAGTAGGGGCAGAATTGTTATTCCAGCATTTTTCATTGGCGATTTAACTAGAAGCATGGCACATACCTTTGCGTGTTTCCGTTATGAGTTGAATAGATCGATAAAAGGAGCTGCATGGCGAGATCCCGTTGAAGGAGGTCTTACTGGTATTTATTTAGATTATGTGCAATTTTATAAAAAGAATTCGAAACTTTCAATTGAAGCAAAGGAAAAGATTGCTGAAAAATTTCGAAACATTCGCGATGACAGAAATCGATTTGCGGATGATTATATTCAATGGGTATTGTACGAAAAGGATGGTATTCCGAGACTAAATACAGTGGTGAGGGATATGTTTTACCGACATATCCGATTCAAAAAAGAAATCCGCGAAAAACTTCAATCGACACCTATATTTAGTGAGATTGCTACGCGATTTCATAATGTATACAGTCGGGAGATTGCTCAGTACGAACGGAAGTTTAAAAAATATCGCGATGCGTCAGGAAATCTTCCAGAAGTGCTGCAGAAATTCATGGACTATTTGAATATGTAGGCAAATGGCACGAAAGAAAAAAGTAACTGGAATTATTCAGATTTATAGTAAAAAGGCTCGCGACCAGATCTATGAAATTGGACTTATGTTCGCGAAAGAAGCAGGGATACCAAACGTTACTGATGATGTTTTTGCCTGTGTTGATGAGCTAATCAAAAATGCGGTTAAAGCCAATTATAAATTTTTACTGGTAGTGCAGAATATCGCTGCGCAAATGAAAAAAGAACATCCTGACAAAAACGATGAAGAAATACAGAAAGAAATTTTTAATATTTTAAAGAATCGCCAAACATACGATCGCATTGCCACAAAAATAATTTCGGAGAATTATATTTCCGAAAAGGTACGTGAGATACTTTCTCAAGAAGGCAAGTATTTAAACATTCGAAATAGGGCGTATGTTGAAGGGAGAGATTATACGCCAGAAGAAAGAAAAAAAATTGCCGCACTTACAGATTTTTTGGAAATTCGACGCCAACTTAAAGAGAAAGATATAAAAATTATTTTAAAAATTGAGGGCGATGATGATTTTATTTATATCGAAGTGACTAATACGGCGCCGATTCTCACACGGGATTTGAATCGGATATATGAAAAGCGCGATGAATATAAAATATATCGAGAGCAAGGAAGAGAGCAGGAATTTTTTATTAATAACATCGACACTTCTGACTCAGGCTTTGGACTAGGGTATGCCACTATCGATAGTTTTTTAGCAAAATTAGGCCTGAATCCTGAACATGCGATTACGATTATTTCAGCGAACAATACGACAGCGATGCTTACTATCCCAATTGCTTTGCTTCGATAAAAAGCAAATGCGAGATTTATATTTAATATAAAAGATATTTTTTTCTTTTCGCATGAAAATTGAGAATTTCTTTTTCTATTAGTTTTTTATATTCAGGATAGGTTTTACCGCTATCAATTGCTTTGCGAAAGCTATCTGTCCCACATAATTCATCGATAATAAATCCTCGTTGATTTTTTCGCCACGTAACGTGCGTGTATTTTTCGCGAAACATTTTGATGATTGCGTATGAAATTTCTAACGGTTCGAATATCCCACCGATATAGTACATGTGAGCTCCTCCGCAAAGATTTCCAATATAGGGAGAAATTGTGGGTCTGAAGTAAACAGGTCTAAACTTGAAATTTTGAATTTTTAATGAAGAAAGATGTAAGCAAAGTTCATCGGGGTCAATCCAGGGAGCTCCAAAGAATTCAAATGGATTGGAAGTGCCTCTGCCCAGGGATATGTTGATTCCTTCCATAAGGACTAACACGCTGTAATTAATTGCGCTTCGATAGGTTGGAAGATTAGGCGAGGGAGGAATCCATGGAAGTTTCGTTTCGTGGAAAAAAATGTCGCGGGTGTAGTTTGCTAAGGGGATTACTGTAAGATTAATATTTTTTCTAAACTCATTGCAGTAGTAACGAGCAGCTTCGCCCAATGTCATTTCGTAAAAAAGGGTTGCGGGAAACGAAGCAACTTGGGGTGAGAAAAATTTATTGTCTAAATAAGGTCCAGAAACGCCAAGAAAGCCGAGTGGATTTGGCCTGTCGAGAACAATGAGATTTGTGTTAGTGCCATCGAGAGCATCGATGATGAGTTTTAGCGAAGAGACGTATGTATAACAGCGCATGCTCATATCTTGGATATCAAAGATAATTATTTCAGGTATCTCGAGAAGCGTTTTAAGTGACGTTGAAGTAAAATGATGGAGATGATATACAATGAGGTTTTTCCCTTCGAATATTTCGTACACATGATTGTCGTAATTGTTTCTTTCACCAAAAGGTCCATGTTCGGGTGAAAGTACAAAATCGATGATGATATCGTTGCTCCGTGCAACATCAATAAGGTGACGAAAATCGGCTGTCACAGATGAGTGATTGGCAACCAGTGCCGCATGTTTGCCTTTATATTTGATTGCACCATTTCGGGCAAATTGTTCAAGGCCAGTTAACACTCGCCTATATTTTCGTGGTGGAAAATCGTAAGATGGTTCTGTTGTTGAACAAAAAATCATTAATGGTAACGCAACTAACATTGACTTCAAAAAAAATTGTCCGATACCACTCTGGTGTGAAAGTTGCCAAAATAAATTTTTTATAATTTGTGTGCATTGTGCAATTTTCATTTCTTCTTATACCGTTTTTGAACTTTAAATACAATTAAACTTCATTTTGAAATTCAACGTGAAAATTTGCAAATTATTTTGTGAGAAAAAGTGAAAAACATCTTGACCCAAGATAAGAATAAACCAATTTTAACCAACAAATAATATGCAATCGGAAATATAAAATATTTCATGTTACGCAAAAATGCGATATAATTGTTTATCATGAAAAAAGGGAGAAAATTAGCGCATGAAGATTACCGATGGCGTCTATGGTTATATCTGGCGAGGTTTTTTTGAAAATAACTGTAATATGTATTTTTTCGGTGAACCGTTTAATATTCTTTTTGATCCAGGGTTAAAAAATTACATCGATATGCGCCTTGAGGATCTTAAAAAGGATGGGATAAATGAGAATGCGATTAAATATGTAGTTAATACGCATTGTCATCCCGATCACTTCGAGGGAAGTAAATATTTTATGGATAATAACATTCCTGTTGGGATGCATGAAGATGAAATATCGTTTTTAAACCGAGAAGGGCCTCGTTTTTTTTCAATGTTTGGGATGGCATTCCCTGAATATAGATTTGAACTCAAGTTAAAGGAAGGACCATGGGAATTCAATGGCGAAGTACTTATGGTATACCATACGCCTGGGCATTCTCCTGGTTCCATTTCTGTATATTGGCCCGAAAAAAAAGTATTGGTGTGTGGGGATTTAATATTTCGGGAAAGCGTTGGGAGAGTGGATTTCCCCGGTGGTGATGGAGAACTTCTAAAGAAAAGCATTATGAAAATCTCTGAGTTGGAAATTGAGTACTTACTTACAGGACATATGGAAATAGTGCATGGGGCAGATAAAGTACGAAGGAATTTTGAATTGATTGAGCGATATTACTTTTCTATGATATAGTATAAAAAAAACTTGAATTTTTCGCATATATATTTAATAGTGAGCATAAGGACTATCTCTCTGGTGAAATCGTTTTTTTGGTACTATTTGGCAAAGAGTGAAAGAGAGTGGCAATGCCACTCTCTTTTTCGTAGAAGGTTACAGCATATGGGTGCAATAACACCGAAAGAGAAAATTATTGATTTAATACATCATGTGGCAGAAAAGCTTGGATATAGTATATATGAGATCAGTGTTATGTTAAGAGGGGAAAATTCTAAAATAATGGTAAAGATCGACCATTTGAAAGGGATTTCTCATAGTGATTGTGAGATTTTTAGCAAGCATCTTAATATGGCATTAGACGGGATAGAGTTTTTGCCTAATTATTACTTGGAAGTCTCATCGCCGGGGGTTAATCGGGAAATCCGCACGATGCAAGAGTTTATTAGGTTTGCTGGCGCACCGGTAAAAGTACAATATCTAGAAGGTGGAATCAAGAAAACTATTAGGGGTATTCTTGAGGCAGTGTCTGATGATTCAATCCAGATACGGGTGAGTGAAGGATTAAAAATGGTGAATTTTTCAAATATTGTAGGGACAAATCTGGATTATTAAAAAGCTATTTTGATTGAAATTCGCTATTTTACTGTGTATTTTATTATTAATTTTGGGAAAGAAAACTTTTTGGAAGGAAAGGACATGAGCGGCAATTTCTTTGAAGCATTACATCAAATTGCAACTGAAAAAGGCATTCCGAGGGAAGTGATAGAGGATATTGTTGAAAGTGCGATGCTTTCAGCATACAGGAAGCAATATGGTACTTCAAATAATGTAAAAGTGGTTTTTGATAGAAGTACGAATTCTATCATGTTGGTAACTACGAAAATGGTAGTAAATAAGCCACGAAATTTAGCCGAAGAGATTGCGATCGATCGTGCAAGAAAAATACATCCTGATGTGAAACTTGGAGATGAAATAGAGGTAAGGGAAAATCCACTTGAAACGTTTGGGCGCATTGCAGCGCAAACGGCAAAGCAGGTGATGATGCAGCGAATAAAGGAAGCAGAAAAAGATATTGTGTATAATGAATTTAAAAGCAAAGAAAACGAATTTGTTAATGGATATGTGCAGAGAAAAACAAAAGATAAAATATTTGTCGATTTGGGGAAAACAGAAGGCATACTTCCGCTCAAAGAACAATCACCGCTTGAGCATTATAAGGTAGGGGATAGGATAAAAGCAATTGTGCTAAGTGTGACAAAGGACTCCAAAGGACCGACGATTATACTGTCCCGCTCTCATCCATCGTTTATCAAGAAGCTATTTGAGATGGAAATCCCTGAGGTGTACGATGGCGTTGTAAAGATAGTGAATATTGTACGCTTTACCGGTGTTCGAACAAAGGTTGCGGTTACTAGCGATCGCGATGATGTTGATAGCGT
>JAOAAF010000037.1 GCA_026419015.1 Spirochaetota bacterium | reverse complement strand
GTATAAAACTGAAGTGTGTGCACTCAATGGCACTTCGTGTGCGAAATGCGGGAATAATTTGTATATTGTAAATTGAAAATAAACTCATGAAAACTGATGATTTAATAAAAATTTCCGATTACCTATACGAAATAAAAACAAATTATAAAAGTGGCATGCGCGTGCCTGCGCGCATTTATGGTAGTGAAAGAATTATTCTCACCATGGACGAAGCAGTAAAGGACCAAATAACAAATGTATGCCTGCTTCCGGGAATTCTCCGGTACGCAATTTGTATGCCCGATGGCCATTCGGGATACGGATTCCCAATTGGGGGCGTAGCTGCAATAGATCCATCGGATGGAGTGATTTCGCCAGGTGGCATAGGTTTTGATATCAATTGCGGCATTCGCCTTTTGTCGACAAACCTTCACTACGAAGACGTGAAAAATGTTATTCCTGTGCTTGTCGATAGGCTGTTTGCGCAAGTCCCCGCAGGAGTGGGGAAAGAGGGGATGCTTTCGCTTTCAAAAAGGGAATTCGATGACGCGATGATAAAGGGTGTGAAATGGGCGCTTGAGCGAGGGTATGCTGAACAAGAAGACCTGGAGAGAATTGAAGATGGCGGGTGCATTTCTGGGGCAGACCCGAAATGCATTTCATCGCGCGCGTATGAGCGCGGAAATACCCAGGTGGGTACCCTTGGATCTGGAAATCATTTTCTCGAAATACAGATCGCCAAACGAGAAAATATTTTTGATGAAAAAATTGCACGAGAGTTTGGTATCGTTGGCGATGATCAAATAATGATTATGATCCATTGTGGAAGCCGAGGCTTTGGTCATCAAGTGGCGACAGATTATTTGCAAAAATTTTTATCTGTCATGCCAAAGTATGGATTAAAAATGCCCGACAAAGAACTCGCATGCGCTCCATTCGATTCTAAAGAAGGCCAAGACTATTTTAAAGCAATGAACTGTGCAATCAACATTGCATTTCTCAATCGGCAACTCATTGCGCACCGGGTGAGGGAAGTGTTTTCTGATGTATTTCGCAGAAGCCCCAGAGAGCTCGGGATTCAAACAGTATATGATGTCTGCCATAATACTGCGAAGCTTGAAAATCATGAAATTGATGGGAAAATGAGAAAGCTATTGGTACACCGAAAAGGAGCAACGCGTGCATTCCCTGCAGGCAGAAAAGAATTGCCAGAATGCTATCGACATGTGGGACAACCGGTAATCATTGGTGGCAGCATGGAGAGCAGTTCGCTTTTGCTTGTTGGTTGTGAGGGCGCAAAGGAAGCATTTTATACAACTGCCCATGGCAGTGGACGAGTGCTTTCGCGTTCGCAGGCAAAAAAACAATTTCGAGGCGATAAACTTCAACAGGAATTGCGCGGCAAAGGAATCTACGTTCGAACTGCCTCACTTGCTGGACTTGCCGAGGAAGCTGGTGCAGCCTACAAAGATATTGACGAAGTCGGTCGTTCGACAGAAGGTGCGGGTTTGAGCAAAGTAATTGCAAAGTTAGTTCCTCTTGGGAATATTAAAGGATGACGGGTAGTTTTGAAATTGTTGACGATCTTACCTGTGCTGATGTTGCAATACGAATCAACGCGCACGCGTTGGAAGAAATTCTCGTGCATGCTGCGCGCGCTTTGCTGTCGATATTGCTTGAAAATCCTGGCGATTTTTCCCCGAAAAGGTGGGAACCTATTACCATTACTGCGGAAAATGAAGAGATGCTTTTGTACCACTTTCTTGACGAATTGGTTTTTTTAAAGGATTCGAAAAAAGCACTTGCGCTTTTCGATGGAGGTAGTGTTGAAAAGAGAGGCGATCGCATGGTACTTACAGGAACAATTGCAATTGATGAAATAGATTTTCAACGCCATCGGTTTAATGTGGACGTAAAGGCAGTGACGATGCATGGCCTTTCGTGCAAAAAAGAAGGCGATGGGTACATTGCGCAAGTGGTATTTGATGTATGATGAAATTGCGTTTTTAAGAGGAGAAGAAAATGGATTTAGGGATAAAGGGGAAAGTTGCTCTGGTTACTGCTGCAAGCCGTGGTTTGGGGTGGGCGGTTGCCAAACGGCTTTCTATGGAAGGTGCAATAGTGGCAATATGCGCGCGGAGCAAAGAAAGAATAGAAGAAGCAGCCGAGAAGATTCGAAAACTCACCGGCGGTAAGATTGCTGCGTTTGTTGCGGATGTAACTGATTATACAGCGGTAAAAGAGATGGTACGCAATATCGTTACGGAATACAATTCGCTCGATATTTTAATTTGCAATGCTGGTGGGCCACCTCCGGGAATGCACCATGAGTTTACCATTGAGGATTATCGAGCTGCGATTGAATTAAATTTATTCTCGACAATTAATTTATGCTACGAATCGCTTCCATATATGAAAGAAAAGAAATGGGGGAGAATTGTTGCGATCACCTCTGTTGCAGCAAAACAACCGATCGATAATTTAATCCTTTCAAATACAGCGAGGGCAGGGGTACTCGGTTTTATTAAGACGATTTCGAATCAGGTGGCTTCGCTTGGAATTACTGCCAACTGCGTATGCCCTGGGTACACAAAAACAGAACGGGTTGAAGAGCTCGCAAAAAAATTTGTGGTTGATGGCAAGGGAAGCGAAGAAGATTTTTATGATAGATTGATTGCAACAATCCCCGCAGGGCGAATTGGAACGCCCGATGAATTTGCCCAAACGGTTGCTTTTTTAGTATCAGAAGGTGCAGGTTACATTAATGGGGTAGCGCTCCAAATCGATGGTGGATTTTATCGCGGGATTATATGAGTGGTATTATTGCACCCAGATTCGTTCCCACAACCTTTTGTCTTCTTGTCCAATCCGCCAAAACGATACGCTTGTAATACCTAACGAAGCGTAGAGCTTAAGTTTCGCGACGATTGACGAAAGGCTCTCGTAATATCCTATGACGCGAACGGGTGCTTCGAATTCAAATCGAATGCCATACTCTTCATCCTCTGTTTTTGTGATATTGTAATTTGAAATGATATTTTCAAGATGGGAATAGCGAAGGGCTCTGTCAAATCGCGTTTCCTGCCATGCGCGCCCATAGAGCGGAAGTCCCATGATGAGTTTTCTGGGTGGGATTTTTGCAATTGCGAATTCTGCCACTTCTTTTGACCAGCTTTTCGAAGCAACAGGACCAGGTTTGCTCGTGCGATAGTGTTGGTCGTATGCCATAATGACAACCCGATCGACAATTTTGCTTATTGCGGCATAGTTATATGCGTCATGAGCTTCGCTTCGTCGAGGTGGCAAGGCCACGCTTACGACTGTTTTTGGAAGTCTTTTTTTTAAGTCGCGAAGGAATTGTTGGAAAGCTGGACCATCTTCTCTTGGTACGCTTTCAAAATCGATTTGAATGCCATCGTATAGTCGGGAGATCGCAACGATGTTTTTAATGAGATTTTTCCGTGCGGTTGATTTTGATTTTAAAAGGTAATGGGTGCGCGAATGGTTGGTTAATTCGCTTATCACAAGATGCAAGCGAAAAGGGATCTCGCCATTGATTGGGAGCACGGGGGGGGTAAGATCGCCTCTGAGATTTCCGTGGTTATCTATCGTGGCGCTGAAATAGCAGATATCGGTAAATGGCTCGCTCCCCGTCAAAAAATGTTCTTCTCCTTTCATAAGGTAAATCCACGTTTCGCGAAACAGAACTGTTTCTTGTGTTTGATTTTCCTGTGAAAATATCCCCGATGTTGTGATGCACAAAATAATAAAAATAATGCAGATATGATGCATTATAATATTTTTTATTGTATTGATTTTTGTATTCACGCCAAACATATGGAGATGGCCTCTCGGTTATGGTGATAAGTTACCATTACAGGTTTCCATATTGACAATGGAATAATTGTCAATCCTATTATCGGTTTACGTTGCGAGGATAAATTATTATGAAAAATTTATGGGCAAATGATAATGTTCTTTGCCCAAAGGCATTCACCGCACGGCGTTTCGTTTCCATAGCAGTCCTTTATGTCTACAGTTCGATGCCAACACATATTTGGCTGGTGGCATAATGAACAATCAGGAAATTCATAGTATTCAAATTTTTTTCTAAAATCGGCAAATTGCGGACAGTTCCATGAATTATCTAAATCGGTATTCCGAATGTTGCCAAAATACAGTGCGCGATGCATCCTTTTGGAACCGAAATACCATGCAGGATGCGTGTACGCAAGCTCCAGACATGGAGCAATATTTCCCATCGCAGTGATAAATATTGTTCCTTTTTCAATGAATGGGCAACATCGAAGCGTATCAGCATTTTGGTGGGCAATGCGTGCGGGCAAACCGGCTAATATTTTCGGAACAATTGCAGAAAGCATTATTTCGGGGATGGTAAATTGGGAATATAATATTTCACTTTGTAAGGATTCAGAATAGGGGAAAAGATTGGATATGATAAACTGTTCAATACCGATGTTTTTTCCGAAGTTAATAATTTTTGAAAGAGCTGTTGCATTTGTGCGCATTGCAACGATTTCCATACCAAGTTTCGGAAGAGATGTTGTATGAGCGTTGCGGGTTTTAACAATAGCAGCAATTTTTTCTTTAATTGCTGTTGGAGAAATATTGCGCCGAATAGTTGCCGGCGTGGTTGGATCATCGTCCCATGAGATCCAAAGCTCATCGATGGGAAGCTTTACCAAAAATTCTGCAATTTTGGCATTGATAAAATGCGCATTCGATACCAACACGATTTTCGCGTTGCAGCTTTTAAGGGCTGTAAGATGGTCAATAAAAAGGGGATTGCAGAGAGCTTCGCCGAAGCCCAGAAGAACAATGCGCTGTAATGCAGGGAGGTTTCTTAGCATGGGAATTAGCCGATTCATTAATTTTTTTGAAAAATGAATGGGTTTAAAATGTTCAATTGAATGTCGAATGCAGGTTCTACAAGCAAGATTGCAATTGGTGGAAAGTTCAATATATACTTGCGAGATTTGATTCGCAACACTTTGCCGTTCAGTGCGGATCATCCAAGAAAATTGACTCGTGCGTTGCATATACCCGATGTCGCAAGAATTATTTTTCAATCGAATGTGGTAAACTTTCAATGAAGTGCTTTATTTCATCGCGGATGCGGCGATAGTGTTTCATGATTTCTTCTTCGTTCGATGCATTTTTTGCAAGAAGGGGTGGATCCTCAAATCCACGGTGAACCATTTTCGTTTTTCCCGGAAAGAAAGGGCAACTTTCATTTGCGCGATCGCAGACAGTGATCACGTAATCGAATTCGATTTTCGGCAAATCCATAATGTGTTTTGAATACTGTGCCGAAATGTCGACACCTGCCTCGGCCATTGCCTTAATTGCGAAAGGATCGAGATCAGTTGGTGCAACCCCGGCAGAATACGCATCGATGCTGTCACCTTTAAGATGTTTTGCCCAACCTTCGGCCATTTGGCTTCGACATGAGTTTTTTGTACAGAGAAACAGAATTGTAATTTTTTTTCGTACCATGTTTGGTAAAACCTTTTGATAGATGTATAAAACCGTTATTATGATGTTGATCGGTTTGTTAAAATTGACGTCGCCTGTAATACGCTGCGCTTAATTTCAATATAATGCGCGGTTCTCATTCGTAGTGTTTCCGTAAAGGTATAAAAATATTTTATATAAAGATTCCGTTCGCTTTTCATGTATTAAAACTAATTTGTAACACACATGTTCGTGTCAAGATAAAAACAATTTAAAAAAAATTTTTTGACAAATTCTTGTATGGCTATTAAATTTAACTAAATAGTTAGTTAAATTATAGAAAGAAAAATGAAAAAGTTATGACCGAAGAGAAGATTTTACAAAGTGCGCTTAAGGAATTTGCAGAATACGGATTTGAAGGATCTCGCATCGATCGCATTGCAAAGCGAGCCGGGGTAAATAAAGCGATGATATATTATCATTTTAATTGCAAAGAAAAGCTTTATGAGAGAGTACTTCGCAATGCAGTGCAGGGGATGAATGAATATATTAAAAATAAAACGAACTCCGATATCCATTCAGTTGAGCAATTGGTAGATATGTTTGTTTATTTTATATCTTACCTTCATAGCATCGATATTAATTTTTTTCGGATAGTAATGCGCGAGATATCGAGTGGTGGAAAATATTTAAAAAAAATATTTTTGCCTCATTCATTAATTCCTTTTTTAAGAATGTTTGAAAGAAATGCGATTCGCTTGATGGCAGAAAATAAAATGGCACATGTAAATCCCACGTATGCATTTTTCCAATTTGTTGGCAGCGCGATATATTTTAATCTGTTGCGCATTGTTTTGCGTAATACTGAGCTTTACGAAACCGTTTTTGCAGCAAACTACCTTTCTGAGTTTATAAAAACATACCAAGAAATTATGTTAAATGGATTAACCCCGAAAAAGGAGGGAAAATAAAACAATGAAGAAAATTATTATTGGTGTAATTCCTGCAATGCTGTATTTCCACGGAGCAATTGCAGAAGAAACCATATCGTTGGAAGAAGCAATTAACATCGCACTTAAAAATAATCGCGAATACCAAATCGCAGAATGTCGAACGAAAGTTGCAAAAGAAAATATTAATGTCTCATGGGGTGCGCTTTTACCCGCATTAGAATCTGAAATTTCGTTATCACGCCAGAAAGCAGAAAGTGGTGTGATGGCGCTTTCTGATGGGCAATACGATGTTAAAATCTTACAGGTTCGATTTGGAATAAATCCTGGTAACTTTTATCATACTCTTCAGGCAACTCGAGCGCAATATATAATTGCGACGGAAGAATTAAGAAAAATAAAAGCTGAAATAGAATTAAAAGTAGTAAAAGGTTACTGTGATGCTATCCTCGCGACCGAGCTTGAAAAGATGAAAAATGATTCGCTTGCCGTTTATGCGGAAAATCTTAAAGAAGTAAAAAATTTATATAAAACCGGAACAGTACCGAAATACGAGTTACTTCAGGCACAAGTACAACACAAAATCCTTGAAGTCCAAGCGATCGATGCAAAGAGTAAAAAAAATCTTTCGGTTGATTATTTTAATTATTACATAGGTGCGAAGGGGAAACGATATATTCCTGATTCAACGATCCTGCAAAAAAAAATTCCTGTGCTATTTAACGATGATGCAAAAATTAAAAACCTCGTTGCAATTGCGTTAAAGAACAGACCTGAGGTTTTGCAATTATCGTTGAAAAAAGAAATGCTTTTGCACAAGCAAAATGCAACTGCATCGACATATATTTGGCCAACGTTGTACATTACGGGGTGGTATGGAAAATCAAAGCTTTTGCCAAACGAGTTGAATATGGGAATGCCTGCTGGGCCTTTTCCAACGAATTTTTCTACGATTACGGGGACTGATGAGTGGCAAAAAGTATGGCAAATAAAAGTTGGGGCTACGTATCGATGGGGATCTCTTCTCCCATTTGATCAAACCAAATCTTTTGTTCGACAGGATGAAGAAGAAATTGCAGCAGCGAATAAAGAATTAGAAAATCTTAAAGAGATCATAACTCTTTCAATAAATGCTTCTTATTCAAAGCTTATTACAAGTGCGCTTTCGATTGATACGCAGAAAGAAAGCGTCGCGCTTGCCGAGGAAGGATTGCGAATTGCAAGGGAAAGCTATAAGGCTGGAATCATTAAAAATTCAGAACTCATTGCCGCAGAATATGCGCTAACTGCTGCAAAAACCGGTCTTATTAATTCTTTTTATAATTATCACGTAGCGCTTGCAGAACTCACAAGAGAACTTGGGATATCGAGCGATGAGATTATTTTTAAGGAGAAGCAATAATGAAGCGAAAGCCAATTCTTCCAATAATAATTGTTTTTGCGGTATTGGTAGCAGTTGCCCTTTATTTTGAAATAAACAAACGGTCTCGCTTAAAAAGCGAATATCTTGAGGGGAGTGGCACAATTGAGGTAACTGAAATTGCAATAAGCACTAAAGTTGCGGGGAAAATCGTTTCGCTCCCTTTCGAAGAGGGAGATACTGTAAAAAAGAACGATTTGCTTGTAAGAATTGAGTACGATGAGCTTTCCGCGCAAAAGAATTCAGCTCTCGCGAACCTTGAAAATGCAACAAAGAATTTAAAGCGAATACGCGAACTTTTCGCAAGTGGGTCTGTATCGCAAAAAGATTTAGATGCAGCAGAAACCGCTTATAGAGTTGCAAAGGCAAATCTTGATTTAGTAACCGCTTCGATTGATAATGCAATTGTTTATTCTCCAATATCGGGAACAGTACTTTCGAGAAATCTTGAAATAGGCGAGATGGCATTTCCTGGTACAGCAATTCTTACCGTAGGCGATGTAACTACACCTTGGATCAGGGTGTATGTAAGTGCTGTTGATTTGAAGTATGTATCGATAGGCAGAAAAGCTTTTGTAATGGTTGACGCATATCCCGGTGAAAAGTTTTTTGGGAAAGTTGTTTCAATTTCGAGCAAAGCGGAATTTACGCCAAAAACAATACAAACGAAGGACGAACGCGTGAAATTAATGTATGCAGTAAAAATTCGTTTGCATAACCCTGATGGGAAACTCAAGGCTGGCATGCCAGCTGATGTGTATATTTATAAAAACGACAAGTAGATTTGTGGATTCTCGCTGTGATTGAGCTGTTTGAAATATCCAAAAACTTTGGAGAGAAAAAGGCAGTTTATCGAATTACCTGTNAAATACCAAAAGGTCAAATATTTGGAATCGTTGGACCCGATGGTGCGGGGAAAAGCACTCTTATACGCATTCTTGCGACAGTATTAGCGCCCGATAACGGGGAAATGAAAATCGAAGGTTACGATGTCTTTAAAAATGTATTTTTTGTTCGAAATCGCATTGCATACATGCCCCAGCGGTTTGGTTTGTATGAGGATTTAACCGTGGAGGAAAACATTTATTTTTTTGGGAGGATTTTTTCAATTTCGAAAAACGATATAGCAAATCAGCTTACAAGTTTATATGAGTTCAGTGGATTGGGACCTTATAGAAATCGACTTGCAGGGAAATTATCGGGGGGGATGAAACAAAAACTTGGGCTTTGTTGTTGTCTTGTTCACCGCCCAGAAATTGTGTTGTTAGATGAACCAACAAATGGTGTTGATCCCGTCTCTCGGCGTGAATTTTGGAAAATTTTATATGAATTGCTTAACACAAAAGTAACCATTGTGTTATCGACTGCATATCTCGATGAAGCTGAACGGTGCAATATGCTCGCATTGATGTACGATGGAATGTTTCATGCTTGTGGGTATCCTTCGCAAATCAAAGCGATGATGCCATACGATGTTTACGTGCTGTCCACAAGTGATCCACATAGCGCACAACGCATCCTTTCATCGTCAGCGCAGTGCGCAAAATCGTTTGTTACTGGCAAAGAGGTAAATGTATTTATTGAAAGAACGCGAGATTCTTTAAAAAATATTATTTCTGTTCTGCACAGCAATGGGATTAAAGTAAATAATTATGCAAAAAAAATTCCGACTTTGGAAGAATGCTTTTTAGCTTTGATTGAAAAACGAAAATGAAACAGAAAGTCAAATGAAGTTAGATTCGTTTATAAGAATTGTTGTTATTGCGGAAAAGGAATGGATACAAATTCGCCGTGACATTCGCAGCCTAATTTTGGCTTTAATTCTCCCAGTGTTGTTGTTACTGTTATTTGGATATGCGTTAAATATGGATGTGAAGAATGTTACCGTTGGGGTGTACGATCAAGATAGAAGTGTGCTTTCGCGTTTAATTATCGAAAAAATTTCTGCCACGGAATATATAAAAGTAACGCGGCATCTCCGTTCATTCGGCGAAATAGACAGAGCTATCGATGAGAGTGAAATAATAATGGCAATCGTATTTCCGCCACAATTGTACAAAAATTTTATGGTAAACAGACCGTGCAAAGTTCAATTAATTGTTGATGGTTCCGATCCAACATCTGCACTCGTCGCTATGGGATATGTGCGATCGATGTTGTTTGATATAAACCATGACATTTTGAAATCGAAGTTGAATCGGTTTGGGTTGAAAAATATTGAAATTCCTGTTGAAGTGAGAACCCGAGTATGGTATAATGAAACTCTTGAAAGTAAAAATTTCATAGTCCCAGGTTTACTTGCGCTTATCATGGCGATCATTTCGGCGCTGATTGCTTCCCTTACGATGTCGCGGGAATGGGAGCGTGGAACAATGGAATCGCTCATTGCAACGCCACTGCGCCCACATGAGTTGTTTATGGGGAAATTGCTCCCATATGTATTTATTGCCCTTTTTGATCTGGTGATTACGCTTTTTATTGGTGCAGTAGTTTTCCATGTACCAATCCGTGGGAATGCACTTGAACTTTATGTTGCTGCGCTATTATTTCTTGTTGGCACGTGCGGTGTTGGAATACTCATTTCTTCGGCCACAAAGGTTCAAGTGCTTTCGATTCAGCTTGCGATGATGATTACGTATTTGCCATCGCTCATTTTATCGGGATTTGTATTTCCAATAAAAAACATGCCACTGCTTGTGCAATGCGTGACCTATTTTGTACCTGCGCGCTACCTTATTGCCGTGATGAAATCGATTGCTTTAAAAGGCGTAGGGTATACGCTTTTGTGGGTTCAAATTGCCTTTCTTTTTGCCTTTGCATGCATTGTAACGGTTGCTGGTTTGAGAAAAGCGTCATTGAATGCAGTGGGGTGACGGATGCCATTTTCAATTAGACGGCACATATTAATAGCATTTTTAAAAAAAGAATTTCGCCAACTGATGCGAGATAAAAAGATGCGATTTGTCATCTTCGCCCCACCGATTATTATGATTATTGTATTTGGATATGCCATTAACATGGATGTGAAAGAAGTTCCAATGGTTGTTTTGGATAATGATAACACTGCTCAGAGCCGATCTTTCGTTGAGGGTTTTACTGCTTCTGGTTATTTTATGGTTCACAATGCAGTACAATCCCATGCGCAAATCGATTCATTGCTCGATCGTGGAGAAGCAGAACTCGCTGTGGTGATCGAGAAAAACTTTGGAAAACATATCAAAAGCGGGAAACAGGCTGCCCTTCAGACGATTGTTGATGGAACCGACTCTAATCGTGCAGGAATCATAATGGCGTATGTCAATCAAATCGCTTTATCTTTTTCGAAACAATATTATATCAAAAACATTATGGCACGCCTTGCACAAAAGGAAATGGTTTCGCCTGTGAGAGTGCAACAGATCGAATTAGAAGAGCGAACCCTTTTTAATCAAGAACTTTCAAGCAGAAATTTTTTTCTCCCTGGTATACTTGTGCTTCTTTTAGGGTTAGTTACTGTATTGCTTACCGCAATGTCGGTGGTGAAGGAAAGAGAAGTTGGTACAATAGAACAAATAATTGTCTCACCAGTGTACCCTTCCGAATACATTGCAGGGAAAATGCTTCCATTTGTTTTTGTGGCAGTTGTCGATATCTTTATTATAAGTGCCATTATTAGGTTTTGGTTTGCTGTCCCTTTTAATGGGAATTATCTTTTTTTGATGCTTGGAGGGCTCGCTTTTATTTTCTCGTCGTCTTCCATGGGGCTTTTTATATCTACAATTTCAAAAACACAACAGCAGGCGATGTTATCCACGTTTTTATTTGTTTTGCCTGCAATCCTTTTTTCTGGATTTATCTTTCCAATTTATTCGATGCCTGAAATTGTACAGTATTTTACGTATGTTAATCCTTTTCGATATTTCGTTGAAATCGTGCGGGGAGTTTTTTTAAAAGGAGTGGGATTGGAAATTCTTTGGGTAAAAGTTGCGATGCTTTTGGGCATTGGGATAATATTTCTTTTTTTGAGTGTACGCCGTTTTGCACGAGGGATCGAGTGATGGAATGTGCAGTGGAAGTTTTTAATTTGCGCAAGCAATTTGGTAATTTTACGGCGGTGAATTCGATTAGCTTTTCTGTAAAGAAGGGTGAAATTTTTGGATTTTTAGGACCAAACGGAGCTGGAAAGACAACCACTATTAAAATGCTCTGTGGGATTTTAACTCCTACAGATGGAAGTGGACATGTGCTCGGTTTGGACATTATAAAGAAGAAAGAAGAAATTCGCCAAAATATTGGATATATGTCGCAGCGATTTATGTTCTATGAAGAAATGACAGTGAGAGAAAATCTTGAATTTTTTGGTTCATTATATAACCTTAGAGGGGAAAAGCTTTCAACCGCGATTGATCGTTCATTACACATAGGTGAGATTGCGCAAAGGCAAAACGAGGTGGTAAAATCTCTTCCTGTTGGCATTAAACAACGGCTTGCACTTGCTGGTGCGATTTTGCACAATCCAAACATGCTTTTTTTAGATGAACCAACAGCGGGCGTTGATCCCCCCATGCGGAGGAAATTTTGGGATTATATTCAGACGCTTTCAAACGAAGGGAAAACTATTTTTGTAACCACCCATTATATGGATGAAGCTGAAAATTGCGATCGCTTAGCGCTCATTATAGGTGGAAAAATTATTGCAATGGATACTCCCCAGAATTTGAAAATGAACTTTGAATACGACGTATATCGTCTTCGTATCGATAAAGTTATTGAGGCATATGAAAAGTTGAGAAATTTGAATTTTATTAGGGAAGTAACCATTGTTGGAAATGAATTGCACATCATCTGCCTTCGAGGCCATCCTTTGCAAATATTTGTGAAAGAGTTGGTAAAAGAAATTCAAGGTAAAAAGTTTTCGTTGGTTCGAACTGCACCAACCATCGAAGATATCTTCGTTCAATGCGCAACGCGCGAATAGATTTGCTTTTTTTCCGGAAGTAACTCCAGAGGGTTGAGCGGTTTTCCAGCAAAATTTATTTGAAAGTGTAAACTGCCTTCGTGGGTTCCAAGTTTTCTGCCCCGTGGGATATCATCTCCTTCCTCGACGAAAATCTCCTTAAGGCCCGAGTATACTGTGAGATACTGATGATTATGTTTCATAATGACATAGCGTCCAAATCCGCGCATTTCACCGATTTTTTCAACAGTCCCATGCGCCGCACAAAAAACTGGTTCCCCTTTAAAACTTTCAATAATAACGCCAAGAGGCCTTGTTCCACTTACCTCATCGAGATGAACGACGCGCAATTGCCGTACAGGCCAGATGAAGCGTATTGGTGGAAGAGTGATTTCTTCATTTTCATAGTTTTTGGAATTACTTTTCGAGCGCATATTTTTTTGAACGGGTATTTTTAACTTTTGTCCCATCCTCAGTTCACAATGCGATGATAATTGGTTGTAATCGGCAAGCTGGTGAATGTCGATGTTGAATTTCCGTGCAATCGAATGGAGCGTATCGCCTTTTCGGACAATGTATTTTTTTTGCTTCATTCCATATTGTCGAAAAGAATTTTTTGGGGTTAACGCGCTTATCTTTTTTTTGCGATGTACAGTTGGATATTTAATTTGTGAAATCGATAGGGATTTGTATTTTACATCATCGACATCGAACTGATTTACAATGGGTTGTGCGCTGGTAGGTATCGTTTTATTAGGTTGTGTGTGTATTTTACGAAGGTGCAAAGAACTATTTTCCTTGCGGGGAAGTGCAAGCACAATTGATGGGATAAAGATTATTGCGCATATTGCCGATCTACTAAACATCCTTGTTTCCTTGAAAGAAGCGCACCGTGCTTCCTTCGCATCGCATCCGTGCGGGCATAGTTTGGGCTATTCTTATTATCGGCGTCGATAACTTTACAGTTGAGCAAAATATGAATAAATTTTTTAAAAATTCTGAGAATTTATGTGGATGCACTCTTTTTAAGATAAAGCGATCGTTTCAGGAGGGAGATGTCAATTTCAACGTTTAAAGCAATTTATGGAAGATCTTTCCCCGTTGTCGTAATTGTGAGCTTTCCATGACGGACGTTTTTCACAGAGAGAAGATTGTCGCCAATTTTTTGAACGATGTGTTTTTGACCTCGCAGCAACAGCACTTCAAGGCAGTTGTGTTCATCGAGGTGGACGTGAACTGTTGAGATTATGTGATCGTAATGTTGGTGTTGAATGTCATTTAATTTTTCTGCTAGGTCGCTTGCATGATGGCTATAAATGAGCGTGAGCGTTCCGATCACTTCGGCATCGGGGGAAGAGGTGTCTTCCTGAACGAGCATATCGCGAATGAGATCTCGAATTGCTTCGGAGCGGTTTACATATCCCTTTTGCTCAATAAGTGTATCGAATCGCTTAAGCAACTTTTCGTCGATGGATACACCAAAACGTATGATGTTGTTCATGAAGGTAAACCTATTAATCAGATTAATATGGAATATCTAAATTTTTAAGTTATTCGAATTCATGACACGTCACAGTAAATTGAAAAAAAGCCTTCAATTGAAGCTTTTAGAAATTGAAAAGCAGTTAGCAAATTGTGATCAAATAACGCTTTTCATTTTCTGTAACGCGTATTCTATTTGACCAAAATGCTTTTTCGCTGTCAAGTAATTGTTTAAGTTTAAAATTGCAAACTGCCAAAATTGAATTCATTTGCTTGACATGCACATGTATCATGCTATACATAAGTGAAATTTTTTTATATAAGGAAATGAGTTATGGCAGATCCACAAAATGAAACGAAAATTAATCATGGTGAGAATCAGACAATTCCTCAATCGAGTGTTGGAATTCGAAGGAAAGAGAAAAAAACTTTTGCGATGAAAGTTTTCGAGCTTATCCTTAGATACAAGCATTCTGCAATATTTCAATGGGTTAATCGAAATTATGTGCTTTCTTTGGTAATCGTAACCGTATGGGGCATGGTTATTGTGGGCGTATTTTTGTTTATGCTCATCTATAACATTTTGAAATATACATCGCGTTGAATTACAAATAGTTTACCAAAGGAAACTGTCTGCCGAATAATTTTATATTTCTATAAAAAATTTCGATTCGATAAAGAAAATGAGAAATATTTTCTGTATAATGAAAGACGTGTCATTGTGTTTTTGTGAGAACAAAAAGGAGCAATCTCGATGTGAACGCAATACGTATTAAATAATTTAGAATCATTGCGTTGCGCGTTTATGGTGCTGTGAGGAGATGGCGCTGCCATGCGTACAAGTACCCGTAGCGGAAGCAAAATCTTTGTTCGATTTCGTTTCGCATATTGTTTTTTGAATGCGAATCATCCAGCTTTGGCGGTAAGTGTATGATGCAAAACACAAGCGATATATCGCGGCAATTTGCGATACAGTTATGCAAGATGGGTTGTAACTGGAAATAAAGTAAGGAATCAACATGAGAAAAGAAATAATTTTAAACACTGAAATGTTTGTAAAAGAGCGCATGGCAAAGGTAAGCCCGAGCCATGGGTGGGATCATGTCCAGCGCGTTGTTGCACTTGCATTGAAAATTGCAAGAAAGGAGAGAGCAGATCTTTTTATTGTGAAAATGGCAGCGCTTTTGCACGATATTGCGCGCAGTGAAGAAGATGCATCGCGAGGAAAAATTTGCCATGCGAAGCGTGGCGCACAAATTGCGGAGAAATTTCTTTCGAATATGGGTATTTCTCAGGGGGAAATAAAAAACATAGCCCACTGCATCGCAGCGCATCGCTTTCGTGGGAAAATCAAACCTAAAACAAAAGAAGCGAAGGTCGTATTCGATGCCGACAAACTCGATTCCATCGGTGCGGTTGGAATTGGGAGAGCATTTTTGTTCGCTGGCGAGGTGGGAGCACGCCTGTTTAATGGTGAAGTAGAAATCCATAAAACGAAGGCATATTCGCATGAGGATACCGCATATCGCGAATATATGGTCAAGCTTCGCTATGTAAAACATTTCCTTCTTACAAAGGAAGGCCGCCGCATTGCGAGTGGCCGGCATCAGTTCATGAAAAAATATTTCCAGCAGATCAAAGACGAAGTGCTTTGTAAGAAGTAATTTATGCCCATGTGATGAGGCGAGGTTCAAATTTTCTCGACATGTGGGGATGTGTTGGAATCACGCGGACGGTATATCCAAATTGCCCGGAACGCAAACAAAGCAATTTCCCTTCGTAAAGGTAGCTTCCATCTTCGTTATTTTTTATTAAGAACATCGGAAGCGCAACGCCATCGACAATTTCTCCCGATTGGTTGAGATTTCCAAAGTACAGTTCGACATTTACGCTTTCGGGATTTATATCGCCAAGATGAACTAACGCTTGCACTTTTAGTTGAGAACCAACGGTGATTTCTGTTGAACCATCAGCGGATATACTCGATACTGATATGAGTTTCCATTTTTTTTCAATAGAAAATTTCCATTTTGTGAGTTCTTTTATTGCTTTGAAATTATGCTCGGTAATTTTTTTGTGCTTTCGATGTGCTTCTAAATAAAATTTTTCGACGTAATCTTGCACCATCCTATTTGTGTTAAATTGGGGAAGAATTGTTTTCATCGATTCCTTAATGCGCGCAATCCACTGGCGAGGGATTAAGTCGGCACCTCTGTTATAAAACATCGGTATTATTTCCATTTCTAGGATATTGTACAGCGATTGGCTTTCGACTTCGTTTTGATACTCGATATCATCGTATACTTCGCCTTTTCCAATGGCCCAGCCATTTTGTCCATTGTAAGCTTCAGGCCACCATCCATCGAGTACGCTTACGTTCAATCCACCGTTAGGAACAACTTTCATCCCGCTTGTTCCCGATGCTTCTTTTGGGCGAATTGGAGTGTTAAGCCATACGTCAACTCCCTGAACTAAATAGCGCGCAACATTAATATCGTAATCTTCAATAAACACAATCCTTCCTCGGAAGCGTTCATCGCGAACGAGAGATATTATTTGTTTAATGAGTTCTTTCCCAACATTGTCTCGAGGATGTGCTTTGCCCGCAAAGATGATTTGGATGTGGCGTTCTTTGTCGAGTAAAAGTTTTTCGAGACGTTGCATGTTTTTGAGTATTAGGTTCGCGCGTTTGTAGTCTGCAAAGCGGCGCGCAAAACCTATGGTTAGCGCTTCTGGATCTAATACCGAATCGGCTCTATCGATTTCGCTTTGGGGTGCGCCTCGCTTGATGAGCTGTTCGCGGAGTTTTCTGCGCGCAAACGTCACAAGGCGCTCTCGCAATCGCTCGCGGCATTTCCAGAGTTCTGAATCGGGAATGGAATCGATACTTTTCCACAGATCTTTATCTACGGGACTATCGATCCAGCGAGGGCCAAGATATCGGTTAAAGAGGCGCATCATTTCATCAGAGGTCCACGAGAGGATTTGAATTCCATTGGTGATATGCCCAATTGGTATTTCGTGTACGGGAAGCGAAGGCCAAATGTTTTTCCACATATTTCTCGATACATGCCCATGAAGTTCGGATACGCCGTTGCAATGGGCAGCAGTTTTAATGGCGAGTACCGTCATGCAGAATTCTTCGTGTCGGTTATCGGGATTTTCTCTTCCAAGTGCGAGAAAGTCATGTCGAGAAATACCTAGTTTTTCATAATAGTGAGAGAGATATGTATCGATTAGTTCAGGAGGAAAACGATCGTTTCCAGCGGGTACGGGAGTATGCGTGGTAAATACGTTAGTGGCTGCGACATATTCGAGTGCTTCATGGAAAGAAAGATTTTCTTCTTTCATAATCGTTGCAATGCGTTCTATTGCTAAAAATGCTGAATGGCCCTCGTTCATGTGATATACGGTAATTTTTTTCCCAAGTGCTTTCAATGCGCGCACGCCACCTATGCCGAGTATAAGTTCCTGTTTAATTCGCATTTCAAGATCGCCGCCATAAAGCTGATCGGTAATCGCTTTATCAGCATCGCTGTTTTCATCGATATTTGTATCGAGCAGGTAAAGAGTTACCCGACCGATTACGCATTCCCATATTTGTGCGTAGACAGTACGGCCAGGAAATTCGACAGGAATTTTAATTGAATCGCCTTTATTATCCCTCACAAGCGAAATCGGGATGTTATAAAAATCGGTTTCTGGAAAGCTTTCCTGTTGCCACCCATCGATGCTGAGATATTGGTGGAAGTAACCGAGGCGATATAAAAGTCCCATCCCGTAGAGGGGAATCCCAAGTTCGCTTGCCGATTTCAGATGATCGCCCGCAAGAACGCCAAGCCCCCCAGAGTAAAGTGGGAGGGATTCGTGGATGCCAAATTCAGCGGAAAAATATGCAAAACCAGCATCGGCATGCTGGGGATGATTTTCCTCAAACCATGATTTTTTTGTAAGATGCCAATCGAGTTCTTCTTCTACTTTTTTCATGTGCGCAAGAAAGCTTTCGGATTGGGCTGCTTCTTTTAGTTTGTTTTGTGAAATCGCGCCCAAAAATGCAACGGGATTGTGGCCGAGTTCGCGCCATAAATCCATATCGAGACGGCGGAAAAGTTCGATGGCTTCAAAATTCCAAACCCACCACATGTTTTTTGCAATTTTCATAAGTGGCTTTAACTCTTCAGGGAGGGATGGTAACACTCTGAAGCGCTGAATTTTTGGCATTGGTAATTCCTCCTAATAAAATTCGCTAAATGCAATATAAGTATTTCTTGATTTACAAGCGCTTTTATTGCTTAAAAATATGATGCATTAGTGAAAAATGCTTTTATTTGCACAACTGATTTTTTTCGAGATAGGATAAAAATTTTATTAAACCATGTATTTGATTAATTTATAATTTATTTTTTTATTTAGTAGAAAAAAAGTGAGAGAGAAGATGAGTTGAGAAAAATGTATGAAAAACGATCCCAAAAAGTCAAATTTCCCATTAAAAAGTTGAATGTGATGCAATTTAATTTTTCTCTGATTGCGGAGGCATGAGGTTTTCGAAAATGTTTTCGCAGTGTTGTAGGTCATGATGGATATGTGGCGCGTTTGTATACTGTGATGAGTGTGTTAAGAGAAATGCGTGAGCACGTCAGTTTTCCCAGAATTGCGCATTTGTGCGCACAAATGTACAACGCATAGTGAAAGATAATGCTTGGATATTGTACCTTCGAAGCAACTTGCGTATCATAAATTTGCAATTTGTTGTTATGGCGATTGTCTTGAACCGAGAAGCGAAAAAAACAAATGCGAAAGTGAAGTTGCAATGGAGGGAAGGTGTGGTGGAGAATAAATTGGAAAATTCGGTGCATATATGAGATATATGAAAGAGTTGAAAAGTCATTTCTTTAAATTTAATAAGGATGATGCGAAATTCTTGTTTCGCGATCATGAAAAACTATATGTGCTTTCGAATTGAGATTTTTTGAATTTCCAATATTATGTTATATTAAAAAGAACATTGCCATTTTCGAAAAAGCCTTGATTAATTATTGAAGTTGACAAACTCGATGAGCAGATGAGTGTTATCTTTGCGAGATGATATGCAAAAAGCGGCCCAAAAGAGGTGATAGAGTGAATATTAGTCGAACTTTTGGATGTAAACCCTTAACGGCGGGATTAGTTCTAATAGGAATGCTGTGGAGCGGCTTTTCCTGCCGAACAGAGACATTGCGCGATTCCAATACTCTCTATGTACATCTCTCAGCTGAACCTGGCACTTTGAATCCGATTATTTCAACCGAAGCTATTGCGGGGGCAGTAACAAAATACATCTACGAAACGTTGCTCGAGCGGGATTACGATACGCTCGAACTTAAACCTCAACTTGCCGAGCGCTACCAGGTGCGTGCGGGCGGCCTTGTGTATCGTTTTTTTCTGAAAAAAGGGGTGTTGTGGGATGATGGTGTTGAGTTTTCCGCCGATGATGTGGTGTATTCGTTTGAACGCATAAAAGATCCAAAGGTGGCAGGAGCTGCCCTTAAAGTATACTATATCGATGTAATCGCGTGTCGAAAAATAGATCGCTATACAGTTGAGTTTGTGTGCCGTCGCCCTTATTTTATGCAACGGGAACTTTTAGGAGAAATGCCCATTGTCCCAAGACATGTATACGATGATGGTAAGGATTTTAACACGCATCCAATGAATCGCCACCCCATTGGAACGGGGCCATTTGCATTTGAACGGTGGGATACCCGTAAGCGCATCGTGTTAAAACGAAATGAGCGATATAGGGGGAGCTTGCCAGAAATTGCGCGCGTTGTATATCGGGTAGTTCCTGATCCTCATGTAGCTTTCATGAAGCTTAAAAAGAACGAATTAGACGTGATGAGCTTAAGCCCCTTGCAATGGACAAAGATGAGTTCAACGGAAAAATTCGAACGGGAGTTTTATAAATTAAAATATTATCTGCCATATTATAACTATATTGGCTGGAATGCTCAACGAGTATTTTTTTCCGATCGTCGAGTTCGCCTTGCGCTTACCCATTTGATAAACAGGAAGGTTATTTTGGAAAAGCTTCTTTTTGGATTAGGGGAAATAGTGACTGGTACTTTTTTTATTTACAGCAAAAATTACAGTCCCGACATTGCCCCTTGGCCGTATGATCCCCAGAAGGCGAAGGAGCTTTTAAAAGAAGCGGGGTGGTGGGACTCAAATAACGATGGGATTTTAGACAAGGATGGCAAAAAGTTTTCGTTTACGCTGGTGTATCCAGTCAATAGCGAATATTCGGAAAAGTTAGCAGTGATTCTTAAGGAAGATTTTGCAAAAGCTGGAATTGAAATGCACATAGAGCGATATGAATGGGCAGTGTTTGTGCAAAAGCTCAATAATCGCGATTTCGATGCAACGAGTGTTGGTTGGAGTTTGGGCTATTCTGGCGATCCGTATCAGTTGTGGCATTCAAGCCAAATTAAGGAAGGTTCAAATTTTTGTTCGTTTAAAAACGAAGAAGCTGATCGCCTCATCGAAGCAGCTCGATTGGAGTTGGATGAAAATCGAAGAATAAAACTTTATCATAGATTTAATCGAATTCTCCACCATGAACAACCGTATACATTTATGTTTTGCAATCCCGCATTGGTTGCAGTGAGCAAGCGGTTTGATAATGTAAAAGTTCACACGATGGGATTAAATTACATTGAATGGAAGGTGAAACGCGCAAAATGATGAAATATGTTTTCAAACGCATAATATTGGTAATTCCTACGTTTTTAGTCATCACGATGATTACGTATGCAATTATTCGACTTGCTCCGGGAGATTTCGTTACAATGAAAGCAGGGCTTCATGGAGAACTTACACGCGGTGCGCTTGGAAAACAGTTCTTGGAAGAGGAACGAAAACTATACGGTCTCGATAAACCTATCATTGTTGGCTATTTTGATTGGTTGTGGAAGTTCATTCGCCTTGACTTGGGAACCTCGCGCGAAGATGGCCGACCTGTGGCAACGCGCATTGCAGAGGCATTGCCCGTCACGTTGTTGCTGAATATCATTACGATTTTGATTACTTACATGATTTCAATCCCGCTTGGAATTATTAATTCAATAAAGCCAGGAGGGCTTTTTGATCGCGCAACAAGCCTCATTCTTTTCATTCTCTATTCGTTGCCCCACTTTTGGGTTGCGCTGCTTTTGTTGATGTTTTTCTCAAGCAGCGAATATTTAAATATTTTCCCGCTCGATGGGATTATATCCGATTGGGTTGAGGAAGCAGACTTTTTGACCAAACTTGCAGATGTCGCGTGGCATTTGGTACTGCCTGTCATTACGCTTACTTATGGAAGTTTTGCCTTTCTTTCGCGATATGCCCGTGCCAATATGCTTGAGGTAATAAACCAACAGTACATTATTGCGGCACGATCAAAAGGGTTAACCTTTAATAGGGTTGTGTTTCTCCATGCATTTAGAAATTCGTTGGTTCCACTGGTCACGCTTATGGCTTCGCTGTTACCAGCACTTTTAGGAGGAAGTGTAATTGTAGAAAAGATTTTTTCTATTCCAGGGTTGGGGCGATTAGCCTTTGATGCCATCTTTTCGCGCGATATTCCGGTAATCATGGCAATCACTTCCTTTTCTGCGATTTTAACATTAGGAGGAATTTTCATTGCTGACTTGCTCTATGGCGTTGTTGATCCGAGGATTCGGTTGGAGGCGAAGTTATGAAATCACAAAGCTACTGGAATGTGGTATGGGAGGAATTTCGTAAAAATAGGCTTGCGATGGCTGCGCTGTTTCTCATCGCATTTTTAGTAGCGATTGCAATATTTGCACCGATTATTGCGAACAACAAACCGTACGTATATATTGATGAAAATCGCAATATATTTTTTCCGCTGTTTATCGATTATCCCCAGTTTCGCGGGATAGATTTTCGAAGCGATGAGTGTAAGGGAATAAAGATTTTTCCACCCATTCCATATTCGTATTCAGAATACAACTTGGAAGAAATTTTGATGCCCCCAGATCGACGTCACATTATGGGAACAGACGAAAAAGGCCGCGATCTTGCCGCGCGCATGATTTATGGAACGAGAGTTTCGCTTTTGGTTGGATTCATTGCTGTGGCCATCTATGTGACGATCGGCATCATTATTGGATCAATTGCGGGTTATTATGGCGGATGGGTTGATATGATCATTTCGCGATTTATCGAAATGGTTATCTGCTTTCCAACATTTTTTCTCATTCTGACCATTCTTGCTCTTTGGGGGCCTAGCCTGGTCAGCGTGATGGTGGTAATTGGAATTACGGGATGGCCATCGGTAGCGCGTATTGTGAGGGGAGAATTTTTCAAACTGCGCGAATTCGATTTTATCACAGCTTCTCGCGCAATCGGTGCAAGGGACTTAAGCATTATTATTCGCCATATGCTTCCCAATGCAATGGCACCGATATTGGTAACTGCATCGTTTGGTGTGGCATCGACGATACTCATCGAATCTTCGTTGAGTTTTCTTGGTCTTGGGGTGCAGCCGCCAACTCCTAGTTGGGGACAGATTCTTTCAAATTCAAATCAATTTCTCGACATTGCGTGGTGGATGACCGTCATCCCAGGTTTTGCCATTTTTCTTACAATTACCGCTTACAATCTCATTGGCGAGGGCATTCAAGAAGCAATCGATCCGCAGAAGCGGAGGTTGTATTTTGCACATAAAAATTAGATTGGTTTTGACATTGGTACAGATGATTATTAGGGCCTTTAAAATGACTTCGCTTATTTTAAAACACAGAGAATATTGGAAGAAGAGTCTGTTTTTATGCTCATCCCCACTCGGTACAAATGGCTGTTCGCATTGTGTTAAATCATTACGCAAGGGTTACTTGACTGTGGGAAATTATGATTGCTTATCATTCCTTCTATTTGTGGCAAGGTGCGTAAATTTTGGTTGAAATAAAAAGAAAATTTATTTACAACGGTATTCCTTTATGGTAAAGTAGTTAGTGGAATAAATATTTAATATATCAATGGTACGCTGATATGGAAATTCAGGAATTGTTGCGCAGACTTCATCGGGATGAAAATTCTATCGCATCATCGACAATTTCTTCATCATCCCCAAATGAGTTAGAAAAGGAATCATCGGTGGAAATCATTCAGCTTGTCACCTTTGTGATAGATGATGTAGAATATGGAGTAGATATCCTTTCGGTGCACGAAATTTTACGGTTACCTGAAATCACTCGATTACCGAATGTCCCCAAATTCATTCGGGGGGTAATAAATTTGCGGGGAAATGTGATTCCTGTGGTAGATATTCGCGAGAGGTTTGGCATTTCGAAGGCGCGGTTTACTGAATTAACGCGCATAATCGTTGTGGAAATTGGTGAAAAGCTGGTAGGGCTTTTGGTCGATAATGTGCATCAGGTGGTGCGAATTCCAGAAAAGGACATCGATCCGCCGTCTGATCTCATAGAGGGAGTTTCTGAAGATTTTATAAAGGGAATTGGAAAGTTGAAGGATCGGCTTATTGTGATTCTCAATTTAGGATATTTATTATTTTCTGATGAGGAGAGATAAAATCTACAAAACCGCTATGAGAAATTGAATACATATGGAGTAACACGATGGGTTTTTCACTTGGCGAATATCAGGATATCTTCCTCGAGGAGGCAGATGAACAGCTTCAGGAGTTAAATCAAAATCTTCTCGAATTAGAGCGCAATCCCCATGCGACAGATATTATTAATAATATCTTTCGCGCCGCGCACTCCTTGAAAAGTTCTGCAGCTTTTGTGGGATTGAATGGGTTAAGCGAATTAGCGCATAAGATGGAGAATCTTTTGCAAGGAATTCGCGATAAAACGCTCACCACCACGCCTGAGATAATTGAAGTTCTTTTTAAGTGCTTTGATGTAATAAGCAATATTATTTCTACAGTTTCAGCGGGCGAAGAGCCCACACAGGATTTGCGCGGGATCATTGCAGAAATCGAAAGGGTGAGCGCAGCCCCAAAAGGGGGAGCAATTTTTGAGAAAGCCATTGAGAAGAAATCGGGTATTGCTGAAAAAACTGTTCTGCAACCATCGATTGAATTTACTCCAGAAGAACGCAATGCAATCAAAAAAGGCCTTGAAGGAGGGGTGTCGTGTTGTGAGCTTTCCATAAATTTGGATAAGTCTGCATTGATGAAATCGCTCAAATTGCGCCTCATTTTAAATAATCTCGAGCATATTGCAGAAATTGTAAAGACAATCCCCTCCCAGGATGAAATCGAAAGTGGCATCGAGAGCGAAAATATTCGCATAATTCTTTTAACCGATCACTCGTTGGACGAAATTAAAAAAGCGTGCGATGTGGATCAGGTGGTTCGAATTGATTCAAGAGAAATAAGCCTTGTGCGCAAGGATGGAAAGGTAATGTTAAAATTTCATGCACCGCAAACGATTGCAGAAGAGGTGACGCAAGCGGCGCCATCATCGCATGCGACAGCTGATGTTCCCGATGTCGGTGAAGAACAGGCCAATGAGATTCACGATGAAGAAGACGAGGAGCAAGAAAAATCATCCGAAGATCGGGTGAAGGTAGAGCGAAAAGCGAGCGTGCTTAAAACGGTAAAGGTTTCTGTGGATAAACTCGATCAACTCTTAAATAATGTGGGAGAACTTGTTATTGCCAATTCTGGTTTTTACAAGCTTTACGAAGAATTGCGAAAGCATACTTTGGAAAAATCGCTTATCAATGAATTTAAAAACAGAATGGAACAAATGTCGCGCATTGCGAAAGATCTCCAAAGCGGGATCATGAAAACGCGGATGGTACCAATTGGTGGAGTGTTTTCTCGTTTTCATCGGTTGGTGCGAGATTTGAATAAAGAATTTGGGAAGAAAGTTCAATTGAAAATATTAGGGGAAGAAACCGAGCTCGATAAAAAAGTCATCGATGCCATTGGTGAGCCTCTCATGCACCTGATTCGCAATGCGGTGGATCATGGCATTGAGGATGCGAGTGAACGGAAGCGGTTGGGCAAAAGCGAAATTGCGACGATTACCTTAAACGCATACCAGGGCGGAAATCAAATATTTGTGGAAGTGAGCGATGATGGGAGAGGGCTCGATCTGGAGGAGATTAAAAAAACAGCTTTGCAAAACAACTTAGCAACGCCTGAGATGATTGCGAATATGGATAAGGAGGATATTTATAACTTTATTTTCCGTCCCGGATTTTCCACAAAAAAAGAAGTTACGGATATTTCCGGTCGCGGAGTGGGGATGAATGTGGTAAAAGAAATCGTAAGCGAGCTAAATGGAAGCGTGCAAATAGAGACAGAACCGGGCATGGGAACGCGTTTTGTAATGGTATTTCCGCTCACATTGGCAATTATTCCTGCAATTATGGTGCGAATTAGCAGAGAAATCTATGCAGTACCTTTGTCCGATGTCATCGAAACGATAAAGATATCAGCCGATGAAATTCAGACGATTGAAGGGCATGAAGTAATAAATCTTCGCGGTGAAATTTTGTCCCTTCTGCGATTGAATAGATTTTTTAAAATTAAAAGTTCCCTCACTCCAGATCAAAAAATTCCCGTTGTGGTGGTTGGTTTTGGCAATAGAAAGATAGGCCTTGTAGTGGACGATCTTGAAGGGAAACAGGAAATTGTGATAAAATCCCTCGAACAGAACTATCGCACGGTAGAGGGGCTTGCAGGAGCTTCGATTTTGGGCGACGGGAGCATTTGTTTGATATTGGATATCTCCTCAATGATGAATAAAGTTCTTACCGATCAAAATGTGATTCTCGATCGCGATGAGGAAGATTACTTCGATTATGAAAAAGAATACGGCGAAGTGGAACAACGCACCTTGGTAGGCGTAACTGCCGAAGCAAAGGCGCCCGAGCGGGTTGCGGAAATAAAGACATCTGTAATGCCTGAGGTGCCTTCAAAAGAAGTTGGAGTAACAAAAGAAGAGTTTGAAACCCGCGAATACAGGTATCCGGTTGATGAAAAGGAAATTTCGCTTAAATCGAGGGTAGAACCCATCGAATTGGAAGATGATTTCAAAATCATTTCAGAAGAAATAGAGTCCGAAGGAATTACACCTTCCTATGCGCAGGAAGAAATCCAGAGAGAAGCTAAAGAATCGGAAGAAGAGATTGAGAGAAAAGTAAAAGAAGCGCTGCACAAATTTAAAGAAGAGCTTCGCCAAAACATTGAAGATACCATTATAAAAGAAAAACCTGCTGCGCGCATTATTCAAGAATTAAAAATAACTGATGACGATCTCGATCGAGTGCGCGTGCTTGCAAATGTGGGTATTACAAACGCAGCAGAAAATTTATCGAAAATACTTGGGCGCCGCGTTGACTTAAGCATTCCTGATGTGCGGTTCATTCGTATAGACAAAATACCCGAAACGATCGGTGCGATAGATAATGTCTATATTGGCGTATATGTTCCGTTTTCGGGAAAAGTGAATGGTACAATTCTTTTTAGTTTTAACGAAGAAAATGGATTTGATTTAATCGATACCCTTTGGGGTTTGCAGACGGGCAAAACGCGGGAACTCACTGAAGATGGCGAATCGGCCCTAAAGGAATTGGGCAATATTGTAGGATGACTCAGGGTCAATCAAAATTGCACCCGACACCGCTTCTTCGGCTTCGCGGCTGTGAGGTGGACCCTGTATTTGGTTAGAAGAATCTTCTTCCGGCATCCAGTCAGAC